>CALGPR010000333.1 GCA_937960425.1 uncultured Lentisphaeria bacterium | reverse complement strand
ACCGGAGCGGAATTGGACGCCTTGATGGATCTCTTTTCCGGTGGCACGCTGCCGACTTCCTCCGGCGGGGATCCGGTAATTAACCCGGACAGTGTCCCAACCGGACGCAACCTGATTTCCATCGATCCGGAACGGACGCCGAGTGTCGAAAGCAATCGATTGGGGAAAAAACTTGCAGAAGAATTGATCAGGACTCGAACTGCGGCAGGCTCGCCGCCGCGTAAAGTTGCATTTTCGCTGTGGGGCGGCGAATTCATCCGCACACGAGGAACCAACATTGCAGAAATCTTCGCCTTGCTGGGTGTAGAGCCGGTGCGGGATTCCCGGGGACGGGTTATCGATGTTGAATTAATCCCCGAAGAAAAACTCGGGCGCGCACGGATCGACGTTGTTGTCCAAACCTCCGGACAATTCCGCGGCATCGCCTCATCCCGAATGGCTCTGATTGACAAAGCAGTCCGTCTGGCAGCGACGGCTCCGTCAAAACTTTACCCTAACTATGTAGCAGAAAATACCATTAAGGCAATGGAACGGATGGTTGACGGCGGGATGGCTCCGGAAACGGCGCGGACATATGCTTATGCCAGAATCTTCGGTGGGGTAAACGGCAACTTCGGAACCGGCATCATGGGAATGGTGGAATCGGGCGACACCTGGAGTGACCGTTCGGAAATCGCTGACCGCTACATCAAAAACATGGGTGCACTGTACACTACCGGGCATTGGGGAGAAACCCAAACCGAAGTATTTTCAGCCCAACTGGCAGATACAGATACCGTAATTCATTCCCGGAGCAGTAACACATCCGGGCCCCTTTCTCTTGACCATGTTTACGAATTCATGGGAGGAATCAATCTGACAATCGGACAACTTTCCGGGAAAGAACCGGAAGCTTTCTTCAACGATTTGCGTTCCCGGGGGGAAGGAAGAATTCAAAGCGCCCGTCAGGCAGTAATGGCAGAAGCGCGCACGACACTCCTCAACCCCAAATATATCACAGAAATGCTCGAAGAAGGCCCTTCTGCCCTGGATACTTTTGCTGAAGCGTTTCGCAACACGTACGGGTGGGAAGTCACCAAAGAATCCCTGATTGACGATGCATTATGGGAAAATTACAAAGAAGTTTACGTTGATGATTCGTTAAATCTGGGAATCCGTGAAGTCTTTCGGGAAAAAAATCCCTACGCTTTACAGGAAATGACCGCAGTAATGCTCGAAACCGTACGCAAAGGGTATTGGAAAGCCGATGCAGCCGTAATCCAGGAAATTGCAGACCTTCACATTGAACTTGCCCGGGAATTTAAACCCGGCTGCAGCAATTTCGTCTGCAACAATGCACTGCTGAAAGACTTCATTATGGAAAAAAGTTCCAATGCGGAAGCCGCTGCAGAATACAACCGGACGATTGAAGCAGTACGAGTTGCTTCCGCTGCTCCGGAACTGGAATCCGTGGAAGGGATGAAACTGAAGAAAGTCGAACCTCTCCCCAAAGATCTGCCGGAACTCCTCCGGGAAAACAAAACGGCACTGCTGATCTGCATCGGAATCATGGCATTAGCACTCTTTGCGCTGAGAAGACGGAAAAAATAGTCCATTCACTATGGGCGCAGGTTGGATTTACCGCCTGCGCTCTGCTTTTTTAAATCACTTGAAGATCAAAAATTTTCTCGAAACTCTTCCCCGGCAATCAACAAATTCCTTTTGCGTAATTTTTTCTTCCCATGTGGAACTCAGAGGAAATGCAACTGCGGGAAAAGAGCACGAATTTCTTCTTCCGTCGCGCCGACAAAGTCGGAATACTCAAACCCCGGCACAACCACAGTACTGAACAATCCCCACGCATTGGGATCCGCATCAATCAAACGAGTGGTCTGCCATGTCCCGCCGGGTACCAGAAGTTGAGGCCGTTCTCCATGCAACAAGTCTCTGCCAATCGTCAGGCAGCAGTAGCTTCCGTCCGGAAGAATCTGCTCCTGAAGTGCAGCGCAGCCGTCATGAAAAAACCAGATTTCGTCATGAGAAAGTTTATGCCAGCGGGATCGATCGCCTCCGCGCAGAAGATAATAGATGGTACTCCCGGCACGACGCCCGTCTGGAAGCCGCCATTCTGAACCGTATTCCTCGGAGCAGAACCCGCCTTCCATCGCCAGTGGAGTCATATGCAGCAATTCGATGATTTGCTCGGCGTTCATAAAAACCCTTCGACTCCTCCCGCCCCAGAGACTCTGCCTGCTTTTCCTGAAAATCGTGCGGGGTTGGTACGCGAGAGGGGACTCGAACCCCTACGGATGAACCACCGGAACCTAAATCCGGCGCGTCTGCCAATTTCGCCACTCGCGCATTTTTTAATGAAACAGTTTTTAATTATAACTCTTTTTTTCCCTGTTTTCAATAGGAGCCTGTGATATTTCTGCCATATTCAACTGAAAATCGCGGTCGGGAGGTTGCAGTTCGCAAACTTTGCCTTACATTATTCTATTATCGGATAATTGTAAGGAATATCGCATTGATATGATCGAAGTACAAAAGGAACAACGCAAACGGGTCGAACGCGCCATCATCGTCGGCTGCCTGACACCGGAAGACTCCGAAACTACTGTACTGGAACATCTGGAAGAACTTCGCCGTCTGGTCTCCAACCTCGGAATAGAAGTCATCGAACAAATTGTGGTAAAGCTCCGTTCCCCTCTGGCTCAGTATTACATTGGCAACGGTAAAGCCGAGGAAATTCGCGATACATTTCAAATGCTTGAAGCAGATGTTCTTGTCTTTGATATGGAACTTTCTCCTTCGCAACAGCGTAATTGGGAACGCCTGACTCGAGGTTGCGTGATTGACCGACAGGAAGTTATTCTTGATATTTTTGCCGACCGGGCCACGACCAAAGAAGCAGTTCTGCAGGTAGAACTGGCTCGGCTTCAATATTATCTGCCGCGCCTTACCCGAGCATGGACGCACTTGTCGCGCCAACGTGGAGGCGCCAAAGGGACCCGTGGCGAAGGTGAAACCCAGATTGAAACCGACCGGCGCCTCATCAAAAAACGAATCAGTCAATTGCAAAAAGATTTGATTATCGTCCGCCGTCAACGGGATACTCAACGAAAAAGCCGGCTGCGCAATGAAATCCCCCATGCAGCGATCGTTGGGTATACCAACGCAGGCAAATCGTCATTACTCAACCGTCTGACGGAAGCGGGAGTCATCGCCGAAGACAAACTCTTTGCGACATTGGATCCGACTACCCGCAAACTGATTCTGCCATCCGGCAGGCAACTGCTGGTGACCGACACAGTTGGATTTGTCCGTAAGCTGCCTCATACTCTGGTGGAAGCGTTCAAATCTACTTTGGAAGAAGCCTATTACGCGGATTTCCTGATCCTGGTTCTGGATCTATCCAGCAATCAGCTGGAAGAACACTGGGAAACGACAATGCAGGTACTCAAAGAACTCGGTGCTGTAGACAAGGAATTGGTTGTCGTATTTAATAAAATTGATATTGCCAACGACCCGATTTCCCGGGTTCGTGCGCGCAACCTTTTTCCTAATGGAGTCTTTCTTTCTACCA
>CALGPR010000332.1 GCA_937960425.1 uncultured Lentisphaeria bacterium | reverse complement strand
GATTGGTTACATCAGAGGTAATATCGTGGCGTTGACGATTGACTTGATTCTACAATACCCAGAAACTTTTTGCTGCTTCTTTCTTCGGAATCGAATAGTCGATGGCCGGATCATTGAACGTTTCCTGCTGCGTCATGTTAACCGAGAAGATATAGACTGTTGCCGGAAGGTCTGGTAACAGGTATTGACAGGAAATCCCGGAAAACCTCGTCTCTGGCGTTGCCGGAAGAACGAAATAGATGTATAGTAAAGGATTACACATAGTAATTGTTTTTGTGGAAATATGGAAAGCGGAATTGAATCATGTGGAAACCATTGCAGCGCGCCAGCCGGTTGCTGGCGTCACAGACTTCAGCCTTTGTCATCCTTGTCGCCATCATTACTTTTTGGGAACCGGCCCTTTTCATGTGGGTAAAAGGAAATGTTCAAACTGCAATTCTCGGCATTATCATGCTGACAATGGGAATGACACTGACTCCAGAAGATTTCAAAATTCTGGCGGCACGCCCGCTTGATATTCTTATTGGCGCTTGTGCACAATATACGGTGATGCCGTTGTTGGCTTTTTCTTTGGTGCGGACGCTGAGACTGCCGGACGGAATTGCCATTGGATTAATTCTTGTCGGCTGTTGTCCCGGAGGAGTTTCGTCCAATATTATGTCCTTCCTGTGCCGCGGAGATGTCGCGTTTTCCGTCGGGATGACAACGGCGTCAACTTTGCTGGCTCCAGTATTGACCCCTTTCCTGGTGTTACATTTGTCCGGAAGCAGTATTGATGTCGATGCCTGGGGAATGTTCCGTTCTATTTTAATGGTTACTGTATTGCCGGTAGCAATCGGTGCGGTCGCTAACTGGCGTTTTGGAAAAAGACAACAATATCAGGAACTCTGTAAAGTTATGCCGGGTGTTTCTGTCATCGGGTTGGCATGTATCGTCGGTAGCGTGATTTCTTTTAACGGAAAACATTTTTTTACTTCAGGAGTGATGATTTTCCTGGCAGTTTTCCTGCATAACTCTCTTGGCTACCTGCTCGGTTATCTGGTGGGAGTTGTCACAAGGATGAATCAGGCAAAGAAGCGGACAATTGCACTTGAAGTCGGTATGCAGAATGCCGGATTGGCAACCAATTTATCCATGCAGCATTATCAGGCCCTCGCTGTAGCTGCAATTGCTTACGCAGTCAGCTGCGGCTTGCGCTCGATTTCCGGTACGCTTCTTGCCGGATTGTTCCTCCTGATGGATAAACTTCGGGAACGTTATGTTGCCAGAAAAGCTGCCGGAAACCCTTTGAAAATGTAAGTTCTGCAATAGAATTGATATAAAAAAATATATCCGAATTACTCAGAGGATTGGAGATACAAAAACGCCGCTGCTTCACAAGAAGAGGCGGCGTTTTTGCGAATCGCGTTAACGGCCTTCGTGGGGCATTCTGGCACGAATATTTTCACCAGCTTCTTTGCGGATTTTCCATAAAAATTCCCGCAACTCTGGGTCATCGGTACGCATGCCCAACAGAGTCGCCCGACGACGGAGATTGCGTACTCTCATGCGGGTGGTTGCGCTGAGGTCATCCTGAGTCCCCCCGATAGTACGGATCTTTCGGCCGAGTTCCTTGACTTTGTCTTCTTTGGTTTCGGCATCCATTTCTGCATCATCAGCAATGGCAAGGATTTCTTTGAAATATCCTTCGACCACTTCAGGCTGTTGCATGATTGGCAGCTTTTCTTGATAAAGATTGAAATAGTATTCCTGATTTTGCAGAAGTTGTTCCAAGGTGTCTTTCCATTGCGGATGGGTTGCGATTGCTTCCTGAATTTGTTCCCCAAGGTTCTTTGCGCAGGCCAGATGGGATTCCAGTTGGCTTCGTATCGTGCGGACAAACAGCATGCACTTATCGATGTTGTCTGCCATCAATTGCCGGTTCTCGGCAACCGTTTCATCGTAAAAACACTGCTCAATCCATTCTGTAGTGCTGCAAGTGGCACGGGTCTTCCAAGCGTTTTCGTGGTAAACCCAATTGAGGGCATCAAAAGCCTGATCCCCAACTTTTAATTTCAACAATCCCAATACGGTCTCTCGATCCGGCGCAGTATCTTTCGGGGTATCTGCACCTTTCCACAACGCCTGATCATCGGTATTTTCGAGATAAATAACAGCCCCCGGCGCATATTTGATGCGTTTGATCAAAGTCGTTTGCGGCTGCCGGACAGTAACCTTACCGTCAGCATAGACGAAAGGATGGAAATAGCTGCCGACACCTGACGTCCACGACGTCCAATTTTCACTGTTGACCATAGCAACACCAAGTTCAATCGTCGGGCAAATTTCCTGTTTGACGCTTAGTTTCCAGCTCATGGTCATACCGTCTTCATCTGGGAACATGCCCTGTTCCAATGGGATGGCAATGCGCCAGCTGTTACGGCAGAAGGGAACCCAATCAATTGTGATCCCTTCTGTGGTTGGAAGATCGGTAAGGCGGTAAAAACTTTTTTTCCCGGGAAGACGATGGGATTCCAGTGTGGGATTGGACGAAATGATCCTCCCGGCGGAAACATCGTATGTAATTGGTTCAGTCGGATCACTCCAAATATAAACATCCATTGCTTTTTTGCCATCTTCCCGTTCCATCAGCAGTACGGCTTCACAGGCATCCGGAGGGAAATAGACTTTCCCGCCCTGTAATTTGTCAGCATTGAGCAGCGTCGGTTCACTGAGCATATCGGGAACCAGGACAGAGATTTTCCCGCCTTCATAGTCGTCCGGCAACGACATGGATATTTCCAGACCTCCGGCTGCATGTGCGATTTCCAGTCCCAAAAAGGATGCAGCCAGTACCGTCAGGATTGATAATGATTGTTTCATCGACGATTCTCCTTCTCTTGCAGATGATTGGCCGCCACCGCGGCTTTCAATATTTTGCTCTTTGCCAATAATTCCTCCGCCATTCGACGATAGCCCGTTGCCAGGGGATGGCTCCCATCAGCGTATTCTTCGGAAGGCAGTAGTGAAAACACAATTACTTCATCCGCGCCGGTATCATTGAGAATGGCAATGAGTTTGTTTCTGCTTTCGTGGTAGGCACAACGGCTTGCCTCGGAAAGCATCCATTCATTGATGGCACCGACGGTAACGATAACTTGGTTTTTGCGTTTCTTCATGATTTGAACTGCATCGATAAACGCTGCAACCTGGCGGCTTTCTTCCGGGGTAACCCATGGCCAGTCCTGGATTGGAATATGCTGCCGCTGCCAATCCCTTGTTCCATTGCGTTTCTTTTTTTCTGATGCGTCGAAGTTGTCTTGAAATTCCGGAATTTCATTGACGTTGTTGACGAAGTACTCCGGAATGGATTGATTCTCACAGTAGTTCAAACGCAGATGATGCAGCAGCGATGGCAGGGGCAAGATATGTTCTAACACAATACTGATGCGATTACTGAAACTTTCCTGGTAGGCATGAATCGTCCAGTCCATTTGTGGCAACAGGCGCGGATGATTGGGCGAAAAAGAAGACTCATCGCTGCCCGGTTGTTTCGCTTCGGAAAGATCGTAGCGGGGTGTATTCATCCACAACGGATTGAAGTGCAACACTACGGTTTTACCCTTAATGTTTCCTGCATAAGCGTTCAGCAATTTCAACATGGCAACCTGGTGTAGTCCATCGATGGCAAAGTTTGCTGCAATCGGGCGTTGCGCCTCTGCATTGATCCATGCCGGAAGTGTATTGCCATTATCTGCGTACATTCCCCAAATGACTGAATCCCCAAAAAAGAGGATTTTTCCATCGTTTTCCGGAGCATTCAAACATCGTTCATAGATCCAGTAATCGTCCCGGAGTGACTCTGCAAGCCGGAAGTCGTCGGAGACAGAGACCCGTTCCCAGGAGCGATACAATGCAGGAATCCCCCAGACCCCTGCCGCCAGAATTAATACCGTGAGCATTACGATTTCCCGGATGGAGAAGCGCATGGCGTTGCTCCCAAAGGGGATTTTTTTCAATGCTTCATAGCCACGTTTCATTTTTTTGCCCCTCCAGGTTTAGAATTGGAAGTAAATAAATTGTTGATATGCCGAGGACGGAACAAAAAGTAACAATAGAAGCACAATGGCAAGGCAGGCATAGCGGACAGGACGGGTGGCAAGAATTGCCTTCCAGCCGGTATTGTACCAGAGCTGGTAGAGCCACAGCATTCCGATCAGTGTTAAAACCGGTATTGGAAGGATCGAATCTCCCGATGCTCCAGTAAAGAAACGGTGAAGGATAGTCATTGCATCAGAAAAGGTCGGGGCACGGAAAAATACCCAGGTCAGGCAAATGAAATGATAGACCAGAATTTGCTTGATGATTTTCGGCATTTTCAAGTACCATCCGGCGTGATCAAAAGGCATGGTCAGCACCCTTCCGATTCCGTTCAGTCCGCCCCAGATCAAAAAATTCCATGCTGCTCCGTGCCAGAATCCGGAAACCAGCATGGTAAAGAAGACATTCCACCATACCCGGTATTTGATAACACGATTCCCCCCCAGAGGGATGTATACGTAATCGCGGAACCAGCTTGACAGGCTGATATGCCAGCGCCTCCAGAAGTCTCCGAGGTCAACCGCTGTGTAGGGGTTGTTAAAGTTAAGCCGCAACCGGATTCCCATAATTTTTGCTACTCCTCGCGCCATGTCTGTATAGCCGGAGAAATCGCAGTAAATCTGCCAGGCAAAAGCATAAGTGGCAAACAGTAAAGTCCAAGCATCAAAACTGGCGGGGTCATCATACACTAAATTGACGTAGACGGCAAAAGTATCCGCCATAACCAGTTTTTTGAACAGCCCGACAATAAATAAACTCAGCCCGTCCCCGATATCGTTTGGGTAAATCAGCGGTTTGTGGCGAAGCTGCCGCAGCAGGTTGGTCGCCCGTTCGATCGGCCCGGCAACCAGTTGCGGAAAGAGTGCAACAAAAGCAGCATAACGGATCCAATTGCGTTCACAGCGTAGTTCCCCCCGGAAAACATCAATGCAGTAACTCATTGACTGGAACGTGAAAAAACTGATGCCGACCGGTAGCAGAATATTTGGTTCCGGTACTTCCAGAGGAATGGAACAAACTTGAAACAGCCAACGTAAATTCTCTGTGAAAAAACCGGCGTATTTGAAAAAGCCAAGCAGAAAAAGGTTGTTGCAAACACTCAGGGTAATACAGATTTTTGCCCAACCGGGTGCTGTATTTTTGCATGCCATTCCACGAGCAAGGAAATAATCTGCTGTCGTTGTATAAAGAATCAGCAGGAGAAAAAGCGGATTCCACCAGCCGTAAAAGACATACGATGCTACCAACAGCCATGCCTGCCAGAAACGGGTTGCGCGTAACAGCAGAAAACCACCAAGCGTGATCAGGAAAAAGAATACAAATTCCCAAGTCTGAAAAAGCATTTCCTGTTTCCCCGGAAGCGATTATTCAGACTCTTTTACTCGTTTGACACAACGGAATCCATAGGTGTCGTATCCCTGACAGATATCGGCATTTGCCGGATCGTCGGCAGTGCGCGCCGCACTGGAGATTTTACCCGGGCGGCTGGACCAGTCGCCGCCGCGGAGAACACGTTTTTCGCCAGTTGCCGGGCCCGTCGGGTTGTCTGTCTGCGCGGGATCGTAAGGAGCATAGTAATCATTGCACCATTCTGCGACATTCCCAAACATATCGTACAATCCCCATGCATTCGGTTTTTTTTCTCCGACGGCATGGGTTTTGGATTTGGAGTTGCTGCGGATCCAGGCGTGTCTGGAAAGTTCTTCTGCGGCGAAGGGGAGGGCGTCAGTCGAACCGGCACGGCAGGCAAATTCCCATTCCGCTTCCGTCGGGAGGCGATATCCGTCTGCTTCGAAGTTACATTCCCAGGTTTCTTCATTGTAACAGGGGGTCAGATTTTCAGCACGGCTGCGGGCATTGCAGTATTCGGCCGCTTCCATCCAGCGAACCCGCTCAACCGGCCCTTGCTGATCGTCGAACTTGGACGGGTTGATGTCCATATGGCGGTTGAACTCTTTTTGCGTTACTTCGTAGATGTCCATGTAAAAAGGAGACAGTGTGACTTGACGGACGACTTTCGCATCCTCTGCGCCGTCGGCATCCCCCATGGAGAAAGTTCCGCCGGGCAGCTTTACCATGGCAACTTCATTGAAGATTTCTACTGCCGGCACCTCAGCACCAAGCGCCTGTACAGTACATAAAGTTGCCAGCACAAGCAACGACATGATTCGCATAAAGATCCTCCCGATTGCGTGTTGTGTTGTTTCAATTGTAAACAATCTGACTTTATCATGATTTCAGGAAAAATACAAGCCAGCAATCAATGGAAATGCTGAATTGCAAAAAGCCGATCCGATGGTATTGTACTGAAATGACAAATTCCCCCTGCTTATTATTGCAGCCGATTAACTCCGAACAGGAAGGATTTTCCCATGAAAGCAGTTATTTCCGTCATCGGCAAAGATGCCGTCGGAATCATCGCAAAGATCAGTACCGCATGCGCTGGTTATGGCGTCAATATTCTCGATATTTCTCAAACCGTATTGAATGGCTATTTTACAATGATTATGATTACAGACATTCGGCAATTGAATGTCGGTTTTACCGAATTTGTCGATGGCATGGAGCGGCTCGGCAGAGAAAATTCTTTGGAAATTCATGCCATGCACGAAGATATTTTTAATTCGATGCACAAGATTTGAGCCGGAGGAAGCGTTACCATGCAGCCGATGGAAAATATTCTTGAAACCATCAATATGATCCGGCAGGAGTGCCTCGATATTCGTACCATTACAATGGGAATTTCACTTTACGACTGTATGAGCGAAGATCCCAGGCGCCTTGCAGAGAACATCTACGATAAAATAACGCGAAGTGCCCGTAATCTGGTGAAAACCGGAGAGGAAATTGAGAAAACCTACGGGATTCCGATTATCCATAAGCGGGTATCGGTTACCCCAATCGGGTTGTTGTGCGGCCGCTTGGACAATGATGATGCGGTTCGTATTGCCTGCACTCTCGACCGCGCCGCCCGGGAATTGGGAATTAACTTTATTGGCGGTTACAGCGCGTTGGTTCAAAAAGGCTTTACAAATGGAAGCCGTGTCCTGCTTGACTCTATTCCCGAGGCTCTGGCGGTTACTGAGAATGTCTGTTCTTCTGTAAATGTAGCGTCAACGAAGGCGGGAATAAATATGGACGCAATCGAGGAAATGGGCGAAATTATTCGGAAATGCGCATATTTAACGCGCGACCGTCAGTCGATTGGCTGCGCAAAGTTGGTGGTTTTCGCCAATGCTCCGGAGGATAATCCATTTATGGCGGGAGCGTTTCATGGCATTGGCGAACCAGAGACGGTAATCAATGTCGGAGTGTCCGGCCCCGGCGTGGTTATGTCGGCAATTCACCGCGCTGGAGATTGTGACTTGGCAGAACTTGCAGAAATTATTAAGAAAACAGCTTTCAAAATTACCCGTGTCGGCCAACTGGTAGCTCAAGAGGCGGCGAAGCGACTTAATGTGCCATTCGGGATTGTCGATTTGTCGTTAGCTCCAACTCCGGCGATTGGAGACTCCGTAGCATACATTCTCGAAGCAATGGGATTGGAGCAATGCGGATGCCCTGGAACCACTGCGGCGTTGGCGATGTTGAATGATGCCGTGAAAAAAGGAGGCGTAATGGCGTCATCCCGGGTCGGCGGTTTATCCGGAGCTTTTATTCCGGTTTCTGAAGATGCCGGGATGATCGAGGCGGCTCAGGCAAACTCCCTTTCTCTGGAAAAGCTGGAAGCCATGACCGCTGTCTGCTCGGTCGGGTTGGATATGATCGCGATTCCCGGAGATACTTCCGCCGAAATTATTTCCGGAATTATTGCTGATGAAATTGCTATTGGTGTGGTGAACAACAAGACTACTGCTGCCCGCTTGATTCCCGCGTGGGGGTGTAAAGTCGGAGATTCGGTCAGCTTCGGCGGTTTGTTGGGCGAAGCCCCGGTAATGGCGGTCAGTTCCAGATCGCCTGCAAAGTTCATTCATCGCGGCGGGCACATTCCTGCTCCGATTCACAGCTTGAAGAATTAATCGTTTGCAGTGTTGCAGCACGGATACAACAGGAAGTCGTCAAGAAGATGCCGGAAGCCGCACGGTTCGGAGAACTCCGGATTTTTACCACAGCAGAAAATAGAACATGGAGCCACAGGCAGTACATTGCTGTTTGCAGGAGGTTCGAAGAAGCAGACGCGATACTGCACTGATCCCGAACCCTGTTATCACCCTTTCCTGTAACAGCTCTTCCGGTACATGACATATTGTACGCTGATACTCGGGGATTCGGAGAAGCAGGCGCCAGGAATTACCGGAGCACAGTCCGGTTAACCTGGCAGCGATTTCCTCCTTGTTATGGAGGAGCGCATCAGCACGTTAAAAGTGGTACCATTGCGGAGTAATGTTCAAGGTTTTTATTCTATACCGCAGGATTCGGGCAGTGGTTCCCAGTTCTCTTGCTGCTGCTGCGACGTTGCCTCGTTGTTTTTTCAGCGCTTCAACAATCAGTTCGCGTTCAAAAGAACCAACCAGAGTCGCCAAGTCTGTACCGGATTCCGCTTCTACGGGGGGACGACGCAGCGACATATTGCTGCTTTGCACGGAAGACGGCAGATTGAAGGCATGGATGACTTCATCTTCTGCTGTCAACACAGCGCGTTCCATACAGTTTTCCAGTTCCCGTACGTTTCCTGGCCAGTGGTAGGCCATCATCATATTAATTGCCGGTGTGGAAATACTCCGGATAGACTTGCCGTGTATTTTGTTGTATTTTTCCAGAAAGTGTTCGGCGAGCAGAAGGATATCTGATCGGCGTTTGCATAAGTCAGGCAGATGGATCGGAAATACATTCAACCGATAATAAAGGTCTTCCCGAAATTTCCCCTCTTTCATCAACTCTTCCAAGTTGCGGCTGGTCGCTGCAAGAATGCGTACGTCTACTTTACGCTCGACGTTGCTGCCGATCCGGAAAAATGAACGCTCCTGAATAAAACGCAGAAGTTTAACCTGCATCGGCAAACTCAAATCGCCGATTTCATCCAGGAAGATTGTACCGGTATGTGCTGCTTCAACCAGTCCGGTCCGCGTTTTTACCGCGCCGGTAAAAGAACCTTTTTCGTGTCCGAAAAGTTCACTTTCAATCAGGTTCTCGGGGAGCGCTGCGCAGTTGACAACGACAAAAGGATTGTCTTTGCGAGTACTTGCATATTGTATGGCCCGGGCAACCTGTTCTTTGCCGGTTCCGGAACTGCCGCGAATCAGGACGGTGGCGTTACTTTCCGCTACCTGCGCAATCATGGCATAAACAGCACGCATGGCGTTGCAGTTCCCAACAATATTGCCCGGACGGGCATTTTTGTCCAGTTCCTGTTTCAAGCGGCGATTTTCTTCGAGTAGTTTTTCTCGTTCTTCATGCTCGCGAAAACAAACCGAAACCGCATCTGCCATAATATTGGCAACAGTTTCCAAAAGGTCAAAGTCCCGTGCAAGATCCGTTTCCGGCCCGATTTGCCGGTCAATACTCAGTGTGCCGATGACTTCATCTTCATGCAGGATCGGCACACAGAGAAACGCGATAACATTTTCGGATCCGTCTTTTGCGCGGGCTTGTGTCCGGTCGAGAAATTCCGGTTCTTTGGAAATATCGGGGATAATCTGAGGTTTACCGGTTTGCGCCACTTTTCCGGTAATGCCTTCTCCCAGGTGGTAGATGCCGCGTTTTCGCTCGGCTTCGCTCAGACCATGGGATGCTTCAATATGCAGAATATCACCTTGGCGCAGCGTCAGAGTCCCACGCTGAAGCCCCATTTCGCGATATAAAATATCCAAAACCTCCTTCAGAAGTGACGACACGTTTTTGTGATGGACAAGAACGTGACTGATCTGGTTCAAAACCGCGATTTCAGTTTTGTGTTGAGGCATGGTATTCAGAGTTTCAGTTTGGACTGGATGCTTTGAGCAAACTCTTCGCGCTCATTATCATTCGCGTAAGGAATCTGCCGCCAATTCCAGTGAAAGTTATCTTCGACTCCTCGCGGAACTACGTGCAGATGGGCATGGTTGACTACCTGGCCGGCTGCGGTTCCATCCGCGAGATGCAGATTAAATGCATCGTAATCTTTTGCCCGTTTCAGGGCTACACCGATACGGCTGCCGACGTGGAACATTCGTCCAGCTGTCGCTTCCGGAATCGTTGAACTGCTTTCATGGTGTTCTTTGGGGATAACCAGCACATGTCCCGGATTGATCGGGTTGATATCCAGAAAGGCGTAAACCAAATCGTCTTCATAAATCTTTGTTGACGGGATTTCTCCGGCGATAATGCGGCAGAAAATACATTTTTCCATTGTTTTCCTCCGAGTTTTTGTCATGTTGTCGCAGGCGTTACTTTTCTTTAGTATACCACAATGACGTTTTTTTTACAGGTTTCAAGGGAAAAAATCCAGCATTTTCTCTTTTGTCTTTGTTTTTTCGATAAATTGTTTTATATTACAGGAACTATTTGTACCGTTTCGCCGCAGCACGGCATTCAATGTGTTCCGCGCCGTTCTGTGGAGCGATAATTGTTTTTAACAGACTCGAGGAGACACCGTTGATGGGTACGGAAAAGAAAATGTTAATGAAGGGGCGAGATATTGCTATTCGATGCCTTGAACGACAGGGTGTCGATGTGTTGTTCGCTTATCCGGGCGGTTTCTCGCTGGAACTTCACCAGGCGCTTCAGAATTCCACGATCCGGGTTATCCTGCCGCGTCACGAACAGGGTGGGGCCTTTGCCGCAAATGGTTACGCCCGTGCAACCGGCAAAACTGGTGTGTGTATGGCAACCAGCGGGCCCGGTGCAACCAATTTGCTTACCGGTGTTGCCGACGCATACATGGATTCCATTCCATTGGTATGTATTACCGGTCAGGTGCCGACGGATATGATTGGCAAGAATGTTTTTCAGGAAACAGATATCATCGGCATGACCCGACCAATCGTCAAACACAGTTACCTGGTATTGCGTGCTGCTGACTTGCCAAAAATTTTTGCCGAAGCCTTTTTTATTGCCAACTCCGGCCGACCGGGGCCTGTGGTGATTGATATTCCAAAAAATGTTCAGCAAGAAGTTTGTGAAGTAGACTTCGAGGTCAAGCCCGAGTGTTCTTCGTACAATGCAGATCCGAAATTTGACCCTGCCGATATCGAAAAAATTCGTCACATGATTGCCCGGTCTGATCGCCCATGCCTTTATGTCGGTGGCGGTATTATTACTGCCAACGCAACCGCAGAGTTGCTTCAGTTTGCTGAATCATATAATATCCCGGTGGCAACGACCTTGATGGGCTTGGGTGCTTTTCCGGAAAGCCATCCTCTGAGCTTAAGTTGGTTGGGAATGCACGGTACCTATGCGGCAAATTACGCTGCCAATGAGGCCGACCTGCTGTTGGCTTTCGGTGCCCGCTTTGATGACCGCGTGACTGGAGATCCTAAAAAATTTGCAGTAGACGCGGCAATCGTCCATGTCGATATCGATCCATCGGAAATCAATAAGAACAAACCAGCAACGCTCGGCGTTGTCGGAAATGTCAAGGACGTCCTTGTGGCGTTGAATCAGCAGCCATTGTATCAGGAGTATTCGGAATGGATGGCTCGTATTGCCGCATGGAAAGAAAATTTCCCGACCACTTATAAGACAAAACCAGATCGTCTTCAGCCTCAATTTGTTGTAGAGAAACTTTATGAAATGACCAAAGGCGACGCAATCATTGTTCCCGGCGTTGGTCAACATCAGATGTGGGCAGCCCAATATTATCATTTTGATAAGCCGCGCCGGTTTCTGACCAGCGGCGGACTGGGGTCGATGGGCTTTGGGTTGCCGGCGGCGATGGGGGCAAAAGTTGCCTGCCCGGATAGGACCGTTATCAATATTGACGGCGACGGGTCGTTTCAGATGAACATTCAGGAACTCGGAACTTTGTTCGTAGAAGAGATCGATGTTAAGATGGTGATTTTAAATAATCAGCATCTGGGAATGGTTGCACAGTGGGAAGATCGTTTTTATAACAGCTGTCGAGGAAATACAGTGCTCGGCGTCTGCAAAGGCAGCAGTGGGCGCCCCAACCATCGGTGCAAAGGGTGTGATGGAACGTTCTGTAATGCTTCTCATCGGCCATATCCGGATTTTGTAACCATTGCCAGTGGCTATGGTATCAAGGGACGGGATGTATATACCCGGGGAGAGCTTGAAGATGCGATTCGGGAAATGCTTGAGACGCCCGGTCCTTTCCTGTTGGATGTTCACACCGGTTATGAAGAGCATGTTCTGCCGATGATTCCGGCGGGAAAAGATTACCGGTCGATTATTCTGGAATAATACTGGTTTGTGATTCAGAGCGTTGCAATAAGAAAATTGCAACGCTCTTTTTTTTATTGAGTTTCGATGAAAGACGGAATTATTCTGCGCCGGAGGCAAGAAGAGCCAGCATATGTATGTGCTGTTTTGACATGGACAAAGAAAGACTGATAGATAGCCGGAAAATGTTCTTCCCCATTGGAAGTTGGAAAATCTTCGAGAAAAAGTGATTTAGTGCATAACCAGCTGCAAAATTTCCGGGGCTGTTGCGTTCAGCAGATCGACTGCGATCTGTAGTGCTTCGTCGGCGGTAGAACAGCTGATAGCCGCTTCCGCTGCGGCTTCGGCTTCGTACATCCGTGTTTTACGAATGACACGCCGAACAGGGGCAATCGCTGCTGGTGGCATACTTAATTCATGTACCCCGAGCCCCAGGAGCAGGGCGGTAAAACGAGCATCGCCGGCGATTTGTCCACAGACGGAAACGTAAATATTATGCCGTTTTGCTTCTTGAGCACACCGCCAGATTAACTCCAGAATCGCCGGATGTGTCGGTTGATAAAGGTAGGCAACTTTTTCGTTGCTCCGGTCAATTGCCATTGTGTATTGGATCAGATCGTTCGTTCCAATGCTGAAAAAGTCTACAATCCCAGCAAGGCTTGAGACCATTAAAGCAGCAACCGGCGTTTCAATCATGGCTCCAAGCTCCAGAGTCTTGGCTGCGGGAATTTTTTCTGCTTCCAGTTCTGCCGCCAATTCTCGGATGAGTGCTTTGACTTCAAGGACTTCCTCCACACAGGAAATCATTGGCAGCATGACTCGCAAACGACCATGAGACGCCGCGCGAAGCAATGCCCGCAACTGCATTCTCAGTACGTCGCGCCGGGCGTGCAGGCAAAAACGGATGCCGCGAAGCCCCAGAAAAGGATTGGGTTCCGGAGATTCCTGTAAAGTATGTTCAAATTTATCTCCGCCAATGTCGAGAGTCCGGATGATAACCGGATCATTTCCGCAACATTCCAGCAATTTACGGTAAGTAAGATACTGTTCCTCTTCACTGGGCAGGTGATCCTGTCCTAGAAAAAGGTATTCCGTTCGGAAAAGTCCGATCCCACAGGCCCCGTATTGTTGCAATTGCGGCAGATCGTTTAGAGATTCGATATTGGCAGACAATTGAATCATGAATCCATCGAGTGTCTCGGGTCGTAGCTCATTGTCTCGGGTTAACTCGCTGTATATGCGGTTTTCTTCTTCAATTTTCTGGCGGTAAAGTTCAGTGGTACGCGGATCTGGATCAGCAATAATTCTGCCGGAAAAGCCGTCAAGGATAATTTCATCACCATCGTGCAGGGCAGAAAGAGCTTCGGGGTCAAGTCCGACCAGCGCCGGCAAGCGCATGGAACGTGCCAGAATTGCCGTATGGCTGGTTTTGCTGCCGCGGGACACTGCAAATCCGAGAACTTTGTCACGGTCGAGACCGGCGGTATCCGAAGGCGTTAAATCATCAGCTAACAGAATGTAACGGTCGCGCAGTTCACGCAGCGGGCGAAGCTGACGGTTTTCGAGGCGACAGATAACCCGCATGGCAACGTCACGGATGTCAGCTGCCCGTTCTTTGATATAGCTGTCCGGCATCATCATGATGGCGGAAACATAACGTTCAATAACCCGGTAAAATGCACATTGCGCAGCAATATGTTTCTTCTGAATCATTGCCACGACCTCCTCCATCAGGACTTTGTCGTCGACAATCAGCAGGTGGGCATCAAAAATTCTTGCTTCAGCGGCATCAACTTTGGTTTGAAGTTGTTGCTGGAGTTTTAAAAGTTCAGCGTGGACTTCTTCAAGAGCGGTACGGAAG
>CALGPR010000331.1 GCA_937960425.1 uncultured Lentisphaeria bacterium | reverse complement strand
CTACGGGAATAACCAGCGACGCCGGATGAATTTCTCCTTCATCCGGCGGCGCTGGTTATTCCCGTAGCCACCGGCCTGAAATTCCTGCTGCAATAAAGCCTTAACCGCAGTGCGCTGTTTGCTCTGTTCAGCCGTTTCTGCGTATAACATCAACATAGACAGGGAGTCTTCGTCTTTCTGATGCCCGGAACGGGCAAAGAAAACATCCATAACGTTGTGAGCATATTCAGGGAAACCACAAGCAATGTAGGCTTCGGTAAGCAACAAGTTTACTGCGCTACTATCCGGAAATTCCGGATAAACATCTCTCAAAAGCTCTTCAATCACGCCCATAGCGTCGCCATCCTGAAGTGCTGCACGATATGGCGATAGAATTGGCGGTTTTTTCCGCAGGAAATGACGGCTGCCATCCATAAAAGAGGAAACCCTCTCTCCGACATGAGCAGGCACAGCAACAGCCCACACTGTCGTTCCCAACGCTGTAAAGGCCATCATCAGTGCAAAATAATAAAGTGCCATAATTGTACCGGCATTTGCAGCTGCCAGCACAATCGAATAGAAGATACCTCCCAGACAGAAAATCGTCCACAGCCAGAACAATACCCGCTTCAAACAATCAAAGTAGTTTCCCAGCATAAATTCCCCCCGCCAAGTCATGAATCAATATGTTCACCCACCGGCAATGGTAAACACGTCTTCAAAACGAACGGCAGAACACATTGAAAAAACTATTTTCTGGATCCCGCCGTTTTCTGTCTGTACTTTATGTAACTCAAAGGATTAACTGCACCAAGCCGTTGACCGATCCCGCCAATACCGATTTTCCATCCGCAGAAAAGCGCGGCAAACGATACTCCGCATGGTCTGAGGTCAGTGAAGAGAGTTTGCCAGTAGCAATTTCGTACAATTCGACATCAGCCTCCGGCTGTATCCCCGCCCGAATCAAAACCAGGAACTTTCCATCTGGCGCGAAGGAAGGGCTGTGCCGGCCTCCGACCTGAATTGTTCCCTGGCGAGGGGGGAATGGCAATTCTGCGATTGTTTTGCCATCGGCAACCGAAACCAGATTCAAGGAACGCACCCCGTTTTCTTCCGTTGAAACAGCAACTATTTTCCCATCAGGTGAAAGGGCAATCGTATTTGTCGGCAACGCGGGAAAATCATCAATTACCTGATTTTTCTTGACATCATATGCCACCGTTTTTCCGTTTTCATCGATCCACACAATTCGGCCATCTGAGAGAACAAAAAGCGGACTGTCAATCGGGTTGTTTTTCAGGATTGCTGTCTCTTTTCCTGATACGTTATCCCGTAAAATCACATCCGGGAAAATTCCTGGAGACAGATAAACCACACAGGATGTTCCTGGAACAGGAAGTAATGACGTACCTTCAGCAATTCTTTTACCGTCGGCTTCAATCCACTGAAATCCGTCGTCATCGGGAGTAACGCTGAACAGCACCCCGTTTTCATCCATAGAGCCTTCTTCCGCTCCTTTGATAAGCAATTTTGCCTCGACTTGTTCTCCGGCGAGGCAAAGCGCGGCCGAACAACAGATCAAAGCCGTTGCCAAAAAAGTTTTTATTTCTGTCATATTTCTATTCATTACTGTTCTCCCAGGATGTTGTCAAATCGGTCATTGGTTTTTGATTGCTGTCGAGGATCCGAAGCAGAACTCCCCAGCCGCCGGAATTTTGCAGAACTTTCACCAGAAGTGCATTTTTCCCTTTGCGCAGATGGATTGGATATACTTCCTGTTCCGGCTCTAACCCACGGGTAGTGACAACTTCACCGAGAAACTTCCCATCAAACCAGACCCGGTTCCCGTCATCGCTGCCAATGGACAAAAATCCATCCCGCTCTTCGGGAGAATCAATCCAGGCGAAAACATACGCTGCCACATGGCCGGGTTCAGGAGCAGAAATTCCCGCTGCCGGCAATTTCAGGCCGGTGAGATCAAAAAAGTCCTGTCCAGCTGTGATCGGCTTCCATTTCAATTCCCGTTCGCCGGGCTTCCAGTAACACCCTTCCGAAAAATTTACCGTCACTTTTTCCCCCTGTTTCGGGCGAACATTGCCATCATCGCCAAGAAACTCAATGCGTTCCTCTTCCCGGTAATTCGGGAATGGCCCAATCGCAAGCATTTTCCGGAAAAATCCCTCTGGCCCAACTTCATGGTCAACATCTTCATAAGCAGTATCCGCTGATTCATCGTTGGTATTGTCCACAGCACGCAGCGAAAGATCCGCGTATTCGCAAGCTCCTTCACTCCCCATGTAATCATTAAAGCAATAAAGATAAAATTCTTTACCGGTAGCAGTAAATTCCAGTTCAACATCGCGCCATTCGCCTACTACATCCGACCCGTCAAGGCGCTGGAGAATATTGTAGTCGGCACTTCTGACAAACAACGACCCATGCTTATCGCCTGCTAACTTGCGAATCTTCCCGGTAAGGCGGTACCGCCGTCCCGGCATAAGGGAAATCGTCTGCACCAGGTTAGTGTCTGAGCCGTGCAAAATTGCACTGCTGGAGCCATCTTCCCGTACTTCCCCCTGTTCCGCCGGATGCGGGAACCACACTGCCGGATGGTTCGGCTGTGCCCATTCCCGGAAAGATCCGTTAGCGACCAACTCGCCGGGAAGACGAACATCGACTACCGTAAGCTCAGCAGGAGTCGTCCGCTCCAGTTCCAGCTGCTTCTGTTCTGCTTCTGCGCGTTCTGTATCACCGCTCAATGCGGCAAAGTTTACGACTTTATTGGCTGCCGGATCCAAAAGTGCATCAGTTGGGGCGGCCAGAGGACGGGCGAAGAGGAGTTCTTCTCCCGAATCGGTTTGTGTTGTTTCGACTTTCTGCCCATTTGCCGCTACTCCGGAAAGAGAGAAACTCCCGCCGGCAGGATAAAATCGTACCCGCCCACGATCATCGGCAAGCTGATATTCAGAAACTCCCGTTGCGACATCCTGCAGCCGTACCGCAGAATTGGGTTTTGCGCCAATCACCGTCAGAGTTAAAGGCTGCAAAAAGGTTCCGTTAAACAGGGTATCCTTATCCCCGATCGCAGCAAAAGCTTCGCGTACCTTGTCCGCGACAATATTGGTACGGAACGGCGGAACGGTCCAGTCAAACCAGTTGACATTGAATCCGAAATTGCCATGGTCAAACGCATAAGCCGGAATATGTTGTGCTTTAAATCCGGATCCGCCCATTGCTGGATTGCGTACAGTTACCTTTGCCTGTGCAATGGTAAATCCGTCTCCCTCATCTGATTGCTGCACCAGTTGTTCGCTCCACGGTCCCAGAGCCAGTTCATCTGGAGATTTGAAGCCGATGAATCCGGTATCGTCCAGCGAGCACAAGATAATTCCTCCGACGCCACGTGCAGCAGCGGCATCAGCAATCTGCTCGGCGAAGCTCTCAGCTACCCGCCATTGATCGGCGTAAGTGCCTCCCGGATTCCCGGAAAAATCACGCGGATTCGGGAAGGTGAAAACTTCGCCAACAAGAATCGGAACTTCATAACGGAATCCGACGCCACGGCTTTCCGTATTGATCCGGCGTTTCAATGATCCATAGGGATGGATATTAAAGGTAGTAAAGTTTTTCTGACTGAATTCGCCGCGCCTGACCAGCGGATAAAGCATATAATTATGATGAATTTCGATAATTCTGCCCGGGTCGAGAGTACGGACAAAATCCATCAGTTCATCGTAATCATGCGCAGTTTCAAGTTTGATTTTTTTCAAATTTTCCCGCGAAGCCAGCCCGACACTGAATGTTTCGTTGTCAACACTCCACAAAACAATACTGGGATGGTTGTAATATTCGCGAACGTAATCACTCCAGATGTTTTTGACGGAAGGATCATTTGCACGCGGCCGGCCGGCCCCGGAGAAGACATCGTGATAACACGAAAGCTGTGCTTCAACCAGCATTCCGCACCGGTCAGCGACTTCATACCATACCGGGCTGTCAAAATTATTCATATCATGGGAGTGCATCCGCTGCAAATTAACTTCGCAGTCCATCGCCCGGCGATAGTAAGCAGTAATGGCATCAAAATTTTCAATTGAACACTGGGTTCTGCTCAGCAAATCCCCTTTGATAAAAAACTCACGCTCATTCAAAAGGAATTTGCTTCCTTCGGTACGAAAGGTTCGAAATCCGAAGGTATCCCGACGGACATCATCGCCAATTGAGCTTTCCAGAGTATAAAGTTCCGGCGTACCATAAGGTCCGTATCCCCAGTAACGCGGGGAGTCCCAATGCTTTTCCAGAACAGCTTCTGCTTCCCCATGCGCAGGAATCGTTACCGACTCTTCCTCAAAAACCAGCGGGACTGATCCATCGACATCGAACACCCGGAGGTTCAGAGGAAGTGTTTGAGGAGTATCCGAATCATTGCGGATAATCGCCCTTACTCGGATCGTTGAACTTTTAACGTCAGTATCAATCAGCACGTACCGGATGGATACGTTATTCATTGCCAACAGCTCAACATCGCGGGTAATACCAAATTCGTTAAAAGGATATGGTCCTTCTGCCTTTTGGAACAGAGTCTGCACAATGACTTCATTTTCGCCTTCGCGGTTAACAACATCAGTAATGTCGTATTCCTGAGCCAGGCGCACAATCGGGGATTCCGCAATCAGTTTACCATTAACCCAGATGCGATGGCCTTCCTGGACACCATGAAATTTCAATTTAAGCCGCTCAGCGGAACGCCATTCTTCAGGCACTGAAAAAGTTTTTTTGTACCAGAGGGCGCGGGTCGTATCCGAAGAAAATTGCTCCGGCATTTCAAAAAAACGATTTCCGCCGGACCACCCCCATGACGAAGGTACTGGCAGCATTTCTCCGGAAAAAACGGGAAATTCAGCCGTTTGTACTTCACTGGGCTCGACCTGCCACATTCCATTGATATTCAACGCTTCTCGAGCCATTCCCGGCATTACTCCCACAGCACAGGCACCCCAAAAACCTGCCAGCAACATCAATCTTCTACCAATAAGCACAAATGCTCTCCTGTCTGTTTTGTTTTATCTACAAATTTGCAACTAATTTCAACTCAAATACTCAATCGATTTGCAATTCAATCAGGCGTTTGATCTGTTCTCCGGGGGCCATTGGCACTGTAGCGCCTACCAGACGTTTCATCAGAGAACGAACTGCATCGTCCATGGCAGGAACTCCCGACTGCCTGGAAAACGTGACGTTGATAATTTTTCCGCTGGCATGAATCAAAAGTTCTATTTCTGCAACGGGAGTACGGCCATTCAACTGTTGGCGAGAAGGTACCAGCCCTTTCCAATGCATATTAACAAAGGCTTTAAGTTTGCTGTCAAAAGAAGCGCCAACCACCCCCTTACCACCAACACCTCCATTCGGAGTCGGATTCTTCACCCCAGTTCCATTACTGGCAAGCAGAGCCCGGGCTTTTGCAGCAGCTTGGGCAACAGCGGCTTTTTCAGCAGCTTCTTTCGCTTCTCTCGCTTCTCTCGCTCGTTTTTCTCTAGCCGCTGCTTCTTGTCGCTCTTTTTCCTTTCGCCGTTTTTCCTCTTCTGCTTTTTTCGCCGCTGCTTTTTCAGCCGCTTCCCGCGCCTTTTGTTGCTGAAGTTTCTCCAATCTTTCCCGCTCTTTGGCCAACTCATCTGCTCGGGTATCTTTGACCGGCTGTTTGGGCTCCGGGTTCTTTGCTTTGGGAATATCGGGAGTTTCCAGTTTAACGTCTTTTTCCGGAATCTTGGTAACTTCCGGTATATCCTCAAATTTATACGCCTCCCGCTGGGGCGGACCGCCCTCTCCGACCGGGCCACCGACATCGGGATCGTCAGCATTCGGATTAACAAACTCAACCGTAAGGATTGCTTCCTCCGGCTCTTCTTCAACCGCAAACCAGCCGATAACAATCATCATTGCAACCGGTCCCAGAATCAAAAGCACATGACCGATGGCAACACCGCGGAAAATTTTACGACGAAGCGGCTTGGGCACCAACTCTTCTTGAAGTTGCCGACGGCGTAAATTCAGCAATTCTTCCAAGTCCATCGGAATTGATTCCTTTCATAGTTTAGCGGGATTGATCTTTTACTGTCAGCAATTTTACCTGCTGGTAACCGGCGCGGCGAATTGCGTCAAAGGCGTTCACTACCGATCCATATGTTGCATCCCGATCTCCGCGGACATAAATAATCAGCCCGGGGTCAGCCAGCGCCCGGCGTGACAAATCGTCTAAAAGCTGCGCTTCGCTGACAGCAACTTCGTCAAGAAAAATATTCCCGGATGCGTCAACATTGACAATACAGCTTTCGATTTTTGAGTCCACTTCCTCGGCATTCATCGTCGGGGGGGTAATATTAAAGCTATTCTCAATCATTGCCGGAGTTGTCAGGAAAAAGATAATCAGCAGCAAAAAAGTCAGGTCAATCAGCGGTGTCATATTGATTTCGCTGATCCCGGTCAAATTTGCACGTCGACGTTTCAACGCCATTTCAAGGCCTCTCAATCATAGGGATTTTCGGCCGCATCATCTGCGGGACGATTGTAAACAGGGTTGATCCAGCGGTCAGCAGGTGGAGTCTGCGGTGACGGACTCGTCGACTGGGCGGATGCAGAAGTATTCAGGGCAGCTGGCGGTCGATAATAAGGATTAGCGGGCCGCGGTGCTGAGGGAATAGCCGCCGACTGCGCATTCACCGGAATTCCGCGCCCATTGCTCGGATACGCCGCTGATTGTACCGGAACCTGCGGAGCCGCATACCCCGGAGCAGGATTCTGAACCGGAGGCGGAGAATTATAAGCCGGAGTTCTCGGAACAGAGGCAGGAGAAATCTGTACTGCTGGCTGCTGAACCGGAGGCGGAGGAGGCGGATTGTACGAGGAAGTACTCTGAGGAGCGGAAGCGCTGTAGGCTGGCACACTCTGCTGCACTGGGGGCAATGGCTGAGCGGGAGTTGGCTGCACTGGTGTTTGAATCTGAGTAATTTCCGGCGTTTCATAAGTCTGAGCCGGAATTGGGGTGGAAACAGAAGTTACGGCAGGTTCCTGGGCAACCGGCCGCACCGCGACCTGAGGCTGCGGTGCGACTGCCGAAGCTGGTGTTGTGGCAGTCATTGCCGGAACAGAAGAACGAATCGGTGCAGACCGGCGCTCCGCAATAACATCTTCATCTGAGTCGATGGTAAGTTGTTCCAATTTGATTCGCACAAGGAAATCTTCAACGAAAGTATCCATGGCAACAGTCAATTTCCGGATGGAATTTGTCAACATGTTGTACCAGATCAATGACGGAATCGCAACGACCAGACCGAAAACAGTAGTCAGCAATGCTCCTGCGACACCGGGGGCCAGCGAATCAATTGCAACAGAACGGTTGATTGCCGCCGCGCAGAACGCATACATCACCCCCCATACTGTTCCGAAGAGTCCGCCGAATGGCGCGGCACTGACACAAGTTGCCAGCCAGCCGATGCCTTCTTCCAGCTTCATCAGTTCCTGAGACACTTCGCGTTCCAGAACTGCCTGGACAGCGTCGAACTGGGCAGGCGTCAACCGTTGCGGTCCGGGAATATCACCGGCTCCCATATCGTGGGAACGGCGACGGGAATTGGTCGTATAAAATTCCAGAAGCTGGTTCAGTCCGGCAGTGTATACAATGGCAACGGGACCGGGATTGTTGCGCGCGTCGTTGAGGGCCCCTGTCAACGTCTGGCTCTGTCGGAAATGATGCAAAAACTGGTTGCTCAAACGTTTGGCTCGACGCAAAGACAACCACTTGGTCAACATAAACGACCAGACAAAAATGGAAACGACAACCAGAACGACACAAATCCCCTGCCCGACGGCATCGCTATTAACAAAAGCGTAAGTAATACCGGGGGTATCGGCGGCAAACGAAATCAAATTGGCAGGAATCACGTTAACGGGTCTCCAGTCAAAAAAAAGCAATTGGACTTTAAATATACGGTTATAAGGATTATATTCTATTCTGAGCATTTTTCAATCCAAAATATAAGAAAATAGGAGATATTTTCATGCAGGAAGTCCTCAATCTCATTGGTTACGACATTGGTGGAACAAAAATCGGCATCGGAGTTGGTAACAGTGCTGGTAAAATCTTTGCCAAAGCACGTCTTGACAACAAAGATACCGACCCGGCAGTGATTTTGCCGGAACTGGTTGAACTGACAAAAAAACTTCTTGCAGAAGCGAATCTTACAATAGCAGACATTACTGCATTCGGGATTTCCTCGCCGTCTCCGGCCGATATTCTTAACGGAATTATCGTGGCTCCGCCGAACAACCCGCGCTGGCGCAATGTCCCGATCCGGCAATACCTTTCCGACGAGCTCGGGATTGAAGGTTTTTTTGAAAATGATGCCAATTGCGGAATGCTTGCAGAATGGTTTTTTGGGGCCGGGCGTGGAGCACAGGATGTAATTTATCTGACCATGAGTACGGGCATTGGAGGTGGCATTGTTGCGGCTGGCCACCTGTTGCACGGCCGCAACCGTACCGCCGGTGAAGTCGGGCACGTCGTTATTGAAGACAGCGGCCGCCAGTGTAATTGTGGGCTGAAAGGTTGTTATGAAGCTTATTGCGGTGGGCGTGCAATTGCACAACGGATGCAGGAAGAACTGGCGGATATTCCGGATGCCGCGGTAGTCCGTTTTGCGGGCGGGAAACTTGAAGACGTGGATCTGGTTGCATTGGAAAAAGCAGTTCGTGCCGGGGATGAATACGCTTGCAATCTCTGGGATGAAATGTGCCGCCGCAATGCGCAAGCTATCGGCGGGATGATTAATACCTTCAATCCTGAGCGCATTATTCTGGGAACCATTGCCTGGGCGGCCGGGGATCTCTTCATGGATCCGCTGAAAAAATATCTTCCCAACTATGCGTGGAAAGAGCTCTATGAATCCTGCGAGCTGGTTCCAAGCGAACTTCGCCGTGATATCGGCTATTACGCCGGTATTGCCGGAGCTTTGAATGGGCTGTATGAAGCTGGCCGTTATGAATTGCCGTGGCTGAAAAAATAATCTGACAGAAACATCATCCCGAATGCGGGCAGGAAAGGTGTTTTATTAAAAATGCCTTTCTGCCCGCTCGTTTTTTGCAGATTTCCACCAAAATTCCCGCAAAAAATATTACAAAAAAAAACGCGGTCAGGAAGAAACCTGATGGTCTTCCTGACTGCGTCCGTTTTTGTCAACCGTCTTCCAACTTCTGAAGCGGAAACGCTATCAGATCGGGATAGCAAACGTTTCGCCGATCTGACTGATTATCGCATTCAAAGAAATCTAAACTCTCAGAGGTTGTGATATTCCTGCAAAGACTTGGGTTCGCACGATTCGCCACGCGCTGCCTGAATTGCTTTTACTGTCGCAGAAGCAGCTGCGATCGTCGTCATATACGGGATCTTGTAACGGATTGCTTTCATGCGAATGTAGCTATCGTCAACTTTGCTGATACGGCCGATCGGAGTATTGATAATCAGCTGTACCTGCCGATTGGTAATCAGGTCAGTAATATCCGGACGGCCTTCACCGATCTTGCAAATTGGAGAAAATTCAATGCCGTTTTCCTTCAAAAATTCTCCGGTACCTTCAGTGGCCACCAACTTGAACCCGAGTTCAGCCAATCCCTTGGCGATCGGCAGAAGATATTTGCGTTCCCGCTTTGCCACTGACATCAGAACTGTGCCGGACAGCGGCAACTTGTATCCGGCGGCTTCTTCCGCCTTGTAGTAGGCCATCCCGAAGGAATCGGCCATTCCCATGACTTCACCGGTTGCCCGCATTTCCGGCCCCAACACAGGGTCAACTTCGGGGAACATATTGAAGGGGAACACCGCCTCTTTCACACCGACAAAATCCCGCTGAGTAACGCAATATTTTGCCACATCATCCATCGTTTTGCCCAACATCAACATCGTTGCGATCCGGGCAAGCGGCACTCCGGTAACTTTCGCAACAATCGGAACTGTCCGGGAAGCTCGCGGATTGGCCTCAATGATGTAAACTTTGTCGTCGCAAATCGCAAACTGGATATTCATAATACCATCGACGCGGAAGTCTTTGGCAATTTTTTCCGCGTAGCACTGAATCGTATCAATGTGCTTCTTCGGAATCGTCAGTGGCGGAATCGAACAAGCAGAATCTCCGGAATGGATGCCGGCAAGTTCAATATGTTCCATAACGGATGCCACGAAAGTCGTCTTGCCATCAGAAACGGCGTCCACTTCGCATTCAATCGCATTGTCAAGGAAACGGTCGATCAGCATCGGGTATTCGGGGCTGACCTGAATGGCTTCTACGGCATAACGGCTGAGCATGGCTTCATCATAAATGATCTCCATACCGCGTCCACCGAGCACGAAAGAGGGACGAACCATCACCGGATAACCGATTGTAGCACCAAGCCGGAGTGCTTCTTCGAGTGAACGGGCAGTCCCGCTTTCCGGCTGCGGGATTTCCAAGGCAATCATCCGCTCACGGAAATATTCCCGGTCTTCTGCCAGACGGATCCCTTCCGGCTGCGTACCGAGAATTTTCACGCCATTGTCTTTCAGTTCCTGAGCGATATTCAACGGAGTCTGGCCACCGAACTGGACAATGACGCCTTCAGGCTTTTCTTTTTCATAAATGGTCAGCACGTCTTCCAACGTCAGCGGTTCAAAGTACAGCTTATCGCTGGTATCATAGTCGGTAGAAACCGTTTCCGGGTTGCAGTTAATCATAATCGACTCATACCCCATATCCCGCAGCGTATAGGCTGCGTGAACGCAGGTATAGTCAAATTCGATTCCCTGCCCGATACGGTTGGGACCGCCGCCGAGAATCATGATTTTGCGCTTGTCAGAAGTTGGCACTTCATCCGGAACGCCGGCATAAGTCGAATAGTAGTAAGCGGCATTTTCCACCCCGCTGACCGGAACTTTGCAATAAGACGCAATAATCCCGGCAGCGATACGACGGGCGCGAACGTCACGTTCGGCAACAGTAAAGAGTTTACCGAGATATTTATCGGAAAAACCAAATTCCTTTGCTTTTCGGAAGAGTTCGTCCGGCAAAGCGACAAAAGAATATTTCACCAGTTCGCCTTCGAAATCCGCAAGTTCCTTGATCTGCTCCAGGAACCAGCGGGTAATTGACGTCATCTTTACCATTTCCTCGACTGTTGCCCCTCGGCGGAACGCTTCATACATCAGGAAATAGCGCTCACTTGACGGCATGGAGAGGCGGTTACGAAGTTCTGCATCGGAAAGTTTCTGGATTTTTGGAACAAGGCCGAACCCGCAACGACCGATTTCCAGGGAACGGATTGCTTTCTGAGCCGCTTCTTTGAAGTTTTTGCCAATGCTCATCACTTCGCCAACGGCTTTCATCTGGGTACCGAGCCGATCCTGAGCCTGGGGGAATTTCTCAAAAGCCCAGCGGGCAAACTTGACGACGACATAATCGCCGCTTGGAGTATATTTTTCCAGCGATCCATCGCGCCAGTAGTGACATTCATCCAACGTAATTCCAGTTGCCAGTTTGGTAGAAATCCATGCAATGGGGAACCCGGTTGCCTTGGACGCCAGAGCGGAAGAACGCGACGTGCGCGGATTGATTTCAATCACAACAATACGGTTATCTTCGCGGTTGTGCGCGAACTGAACATTGGTCCCGCCGGTAACACCAACCGCATCGACAATGCGATACGCATAATCCTGAAGCTGGGCCTGAACCGATTCCGGCACAGTCAACATTGGGGCGACGCAGAAGCTGTCGCCGGTATGAACCCCCATCGGGTCAACGTTTTCAATAAAGCAGACAGTAATCTTCTGGCCGCGGGCATCGCGAACAACTTCCAGTTCCAGTTCTTCCCAGCCCAGCACCGATTCTTCAACCAGAACCTGCCCGATTAAGCTGGCAGCAAGGCCGCGGGCAACAACTTCGCGCAATTCTTCAACGTTGTAAACAATCCCGCCGCCGGTACCACCCATCGTATATGCCGGGCGCAAAACCACCGGGTACCCGAAACGATCGGCAATCGCCATCGCTTCTTCTACGGAATAACATGGTTCGGAAGCCGCCATCGGCACACCGAGTTGCTTCATCGTCTCTTTAAAAATAATCCGGTCTTCACCGCGCTTGATTGCAGCGAGATCGACGCCGATAACGGCCACATGATACTTGGCAAGAATCCCCTCTTCTTCCAGACTGATTGCCAGATTCAGCGCAGTCTGTCCACCGAGGTTCGGCAGCAGAGCGTCAGGACGTTCTTTGACAATAATCGCCTCGATGCGCTCGGGGGTCAGAGGTTCAATATAGGTATGATCGGCCATAGCCGGGTCGGTCATAATGGTTGCCGGGTTGGAGTTGACCAGTACAACTTCATACCCTTCAGCTCGAAGCGCTTTGCACGCCTGTGTTCCGGAATAGTCGAACTCACATGCCTGACCGATAATGATCGGGCCTGAGCCGATGATCATGACTTTCTTGATGTCCTGCCTCGCTGCCATAAAAAGCACCGTTTCCTTCTTGGTTGTTACGGAAAAGATTTCCTTTTCTCTCCGGAAGTCTTCCCCAGATTTGCGCGGCACACTCCTTGTGCCGTCACTCAATAATTCTGTATATCACCGCAAAGTAATATAGCGGTTTAATTTCAAACATTCAAGTTTCTCTGGTCTCTTTCGGCGAGAAACCGTCATTTTTTTACAATTTTCTTACCGTTTTCAGATAAACATAAGACATTTTTGGACATTTATCCCGATAAATATCAATTTTTTACTTGATTCTACTTGTGGATAGCAGTATAGTAAAATTGAACAGGTATTTCAGGGGAAAGAATTAACATTGGAAAAGCCATGGATTTGAAAATCAAAGATGTAGCGAGTCTTCTTCAAGTCTCCGAAAAGACCATCTACCGCTGGGTAAATGACCATAAAATTCCATCCTATAAAGTCAATGGGCAGTATCGTTTTAAACGGGATGAACTCGAAGCCTGGCTCCAGCGCAGCCGTCAAGAAAGTCCTGCGGAGACAATGGACGGGAATGCACAAATCAGTGGAGAAGTGGATCTGGTTACCCTTCTCCATCACGGGGGGATTTTCTATAAAATCAGCGGAGACAATGTTGAAAGTGTAATCCGCAATGCTGTAGAACTGCTGTCGCTTCCGGAGTATTGCCCGGCTGAAAATGTTGTAACAGCACTGTTAGCCCGGGAAAATCTGGCATCCACGGCCATCGGTGACGGCATTGCCATGCCTCACAGCCGGGAACCGATTTTCACGTCGGCAAATTATGAACAGCTGGGGATTTTCTTTCTGTACAATGCAATCGATTTCAAAGCGCTGGACAAAAAACCGGTTAACGTTTTGTTTCTGATTCTTTCCAGCGACCGGCGGCGCCATCTGCAAACAGTCCGTCAAATTGCCTATCTCTGCCGCCAGCCGGAGTTTCGACAACTCTTAAACAAAGAAGCGTTGCGAGAAGAGATTATTGACTACATCGCATCCCAACGGGATGCATTGATTGGTTGAATATTTCTGGATTTTTTGTGACGAAATATTTCGTCCTGCGTTATTGCCGGACATCAGCTGCATTGTTAATGAGAACTGGATATTTTTTTCTGTACATTTTCCCCAATCTCGATACGGAAAAATATAATAGAAAATGCGTTCCCGATTCGCAAATCATCAAAAAACAGTTATTGTATCAACAATTGATTTTAACTTTTTTTTTGAGAAGACAACATCCACTGGAGGATATCCATTATGAAATGCGTGGTTTTTGCCTACCACAATATTGGATGCGTCGGCATTGAAAAACTTCTTGCCAACGGCTTTGAAATTTCCGCGGTTTTTACACACCGTGACAATCCGAATGAAAATATCTGGTTCAACTCCGTGGCAGAACTTGCCAGCAGATACAACATTCCTGTCTTTGCGCCGGAAGATGTCAATCACCCGGTCTGGGTCAATCGGATTCGGGCAATGGCGCCTGATGTAATCTTCTCTTTCTACTACCGGAATATGCTTCACAGCGACCTTCTGACAATTGCGTCCAAAGGAGCGCTGAACTTGCACGGGTCACTCCTGCCAAAATACCGCGGCCGCGTCCCGATCAACTGGGCAATCATCAACGGCGAAAAGGAAACCGGGGTAACGCTGCATTATATGACTGCCAAAGCAGATGCCGGTGATATCGTTGCCCAGCGCCGTTTTTCGATTGACGACAATGACACGGCCCGTACTGTTTTTGAAAAGGCAGTTGCAGCGGCGGG
>CALGPR010000330.1 GCA_937960425.1 uncultured Lentisphaeria bacterium | reverse complement strand
AAAAGGTTGTCAGGAAAGCAGCAAGAAGACCGGCTTTTTTTCCGGCAATATGAGCAGCGGCGAGTCCGGCAAAGGTAACCGTCAGTGCACTGATTAGCGCTTGGAAAAAAACGACTGCCTGAACAGAATTTCCGGTGAAAAAGTATATTGGTGCGACAAAACAGGAGTAATAAAACGGTTGGTAATAAAATTCACCGGAAAAAGCCCCGTCAGCAATTTTTTTGCCCAGATCCATGTAAGTTGCCAGATCAGTGGAAACTGGCGGCGCAAAAACGCTATTGTGCCCATTACCGGCTTCGGCCAGCTCCCATGCTGTGAAAAGCCGAAGACAGAACGCAAAAAAAGATAAGAGCAGGAGCGTTCGATGAAAGTGAAAAAAAAATCGTTTCATAGCGAATCCTTTATCCTGAAATCTGAGGAAAACCACCAACAGAAAATGAAAATAAAGTAGCAGATTACCAGGATGTTTTCAACTGGACTTGGAAAAAGATAAAAAAAAAAGCAATCCCGATTTGACGAAAAGAAAAAGAGGTGATAGTTTAAGAAACCATGCAGGGAAACTGACAAAAGAAATGTCCTCCTGTGCAGGGGCCATTGGGAAATGTTCATCAGAAGCGGCAACAGTTGTTTCAGAACCAATCTGTGAAACGAGGGGTGCCGCAGAAGCAGCACAAAAAAGTGTAGGCTGTTTTTTTTGAAATTTACTGCTGTGATTTGTGCATCTTTGCTCATACAGGATTGTATTGGCAAGATTGAAATGGTGTACGAAATAGCAGAGATGTGGGCTGGGATTGATTGTCCAATTGTTGTGGAGTTGGATCAGCAGCTTATTTTGATCAGAAAATAAGAACAGGCGCAAAAAAAATAAAAAAGATCGAAAAAGAGTTTGAAAAACTCAAAAGGTCGAGTATAGTAAGCGCTTGTCCAAACAGAAGATGTTTGACCCGTGCTCGGGTGGCGGAATTGGCAGACGCGTATGGTTGAGGTCCATATGGTGTAAACCATGGGGGTTCAAGTCCCCCCTCGAGTACCATTTTTTTTACTCTTGAATGAGAGTGAAAATGGTTTACATGGTTTGGTGTTTATGATGCCCACATAGCTCAGTTGGTAGAGCACGTCCTTGGTAAGGACGAGGTCTCCGGTTCAAGTCCGGATGTGGGCTCCATTTTTATCGAAATGTATTGCAGAAAAGCAAAATAAGTAATCTAACGGTCAGCAATCCAGGAGGACTGAAAGAATGGCTAAGGAAACTTTCCAGAGAACAAAGCCGCACGTGAATATTGGCACGATCGGCCACGTCGACCACGGCAAAACGACCCTTACGGCCGCAATTACCATGGTTTTGAATCGTAAATACGGCACCGGCCACGTCATGAAATATGATGAAATTGACAATGCGCCGGAAGAAAAGGAACGTGGTATTACCATCAATACTTCCCACGTTGAATACGAAACCGCCAATCGTCACTATGCTCACGTCGACTGCCCGGGCCACGCTGACTACGTCAAGAACATGATTACCGGTGCTGCTCAGATGGACGGTGCTATTCTTGTTATTGCTGCGTCTGACGGCCCGATGGCTCAGACTCGTGAACACGTTCTTCTGGCTCGCCAGGTCGGCGTGCCGGCTCTGGTTGTCTTCATGAACAAAGTCGACCAGTTGGATGACCCGGAATTGCTCGAACTTGTCGAAATGGAAATCCGTGAACTGCTCAGCAGCTATGACTTCCCCGGTGATGATATTCCGATTATCAAAGGTTCAGCTCTGAAGGCTGTTGAATGCAATGGGGATCCGGATAATCCGGATTGCGCCTGCATCCTTGAACTGATGGATGCTGTTGATAACTACATTCCCGAACCTGCTCGTGAAACCGATCTGCCGTTCCTGATGCCGATCGAAGACGTTTTCTCAATTGAAGGTCGCGGAACCGTGGTTACCGGCCGTGTTGAACGCGGTGTCATTCGTGTTGGCGATGATGTTGAAATTGTTGGTATCAAACCGACGACCAAGACAGCTGTTACTGGTGTTGAAATGTTCCGCAAGCTGCTTGATGAAGGCCGTGCCGGCGACAATATCGGCTGCCTCCTCCGCGGCACCAAGAAGTCCGACGTCTTCCGCGGTCAGGTTCTGGCGAAGCCGGGTACGATTACTCCGCACACGAAGTTCAAAGGCGAAATCTACGTATTGAGCAAGGAAGAAGGCGGCCGTCATACTCCGTTCTTCAATAACTATCGTCCGCAGTTCTATTTCCGTACGACTGACGTGACTGGTATCATTACTCTCGCTGATGGCGTGGAAATGGTGATGCCCGGTGACAATACCACGATTACGGTTGAGTTGATCGCGCCGATCGCTATGGAAAAAGCCCTGCGTTTCGCGATCCGTGAAGGTGGCCGTACGGTTGCTTCCGGTCGTGTTTCTGAAATCATCGAGTAAGATTCTACTCGAGCGAGGATGATTGCAGGTTCGCCGTCGTAAATACGGCGGCGAACTTTTCAACACCCTATGGATAAGCAGGTGTAATAATGCGTGAATTAGTAATTTTAGAATGTACAGAATGCAAGCGGCGTAACTATACGACGATGAAAGAAAAGCGCAATACTCCGGAACGCTTGGAAAAGAAGAAGTATTGCAAATTTGATCGCAAGCATACCATTCATAAAGAAACCCGTTAAGTAATTTTTTGTGCAGGAGTGTAGCTCAGTTGGAAGAGCAGCGGTCTCCAAAACCGCAGGTCGTGAGTTCGAACCTCTCCGCTCCTGCCATTTTTTTTATTTAAAGCAGTGAATCTGGCGAGACAGTTTATGAAGAAATCGATAATGGAAAGAGTGCGTGTCTTCATTGCGGAGACATGGGGAGAGATGTGTCGGTGCACATGGACGCCTCGTGCTCAACTTTTTGAATCCACGATGCTCGTAGTGTTTGTTACCGTCGTGGTCGCTGCTTTTGTTGCAGGTGTCGATGCTGTTTGCCTTTTCATCATGAAGTTGATTACGACCGGCAAGATGTTTTGATGACGATAAAAGAGGATCAAGTCATGGACGAAGATATGAAATCTCGCGGTCAGTGGTTTGCGGTACAAACCTTGTCAGGGCAGGAGAAGAAAGCCCGTGAAAATATCCAGCGACTGATCGACATGGGTGAAGCGGCCGGGATTTATGAAGCAGTGATCCCTGAGGAACGTGTTTCAGAAGTTCGCAACGGCAAACAATTTATCCGTCCCCGCAAACTTTTCCCCGGTTATATATTTATCCGCATGGATTTGTATGATCCATCGACGGGGATTATCAATGAAGATGCCTGGTATTTTGTCCGCAACGTCAAAGGTATCATTGGATTTATCGGTGGGACAAATAATCCTACCCCATTGGCCGAATCTGAAGTTCGTGCCATCTTTCGCACCGAAGAAGCTCGCGAAACCGTTGTTCCGAAAATTGTTTACGAAGTGGGTGAAACGGTTCGTATTTGTGATGGCGCTTTTGAGAATTTTGAAGGTGTTGTCCAGGAAATTGACAATGAGCGCGGGAAACTCAAACTCATGGTTTCCATCTTCGGACGCTCAACTCCTGTGGAATTGGAGTTTTGGCAGGTCGACCGTGAACTTTGAGTTCACCGTCGGAACTTAGTATATAGTAAAAGTATTCAGGAGTGGGAGAAGTCCTGCCGATTCGTTACCACACTGAGTGAAATTGGAGATCGTTATGGCAAAGAAAATTACGGGAGTAATCCGTTTGCAGATCCCGGCTGGTGCGGCCAATCCTGCACCACCGATCGGTCCCGCCCTTGGCGCTGCCGGCTGCAATATCATGGAATTCTGTAAACAGTTCAATGCTGCAACACAGGCGCAGAGTGGGTATACCATTCCTGTTGTCATCACTGTTTATCAAGATCGCTCATTTACTTTCGTTCTGAAGTCCCCGCCGGCGACGGACCTGATCAAGAAGGCTGTCGGCATTTCCTCTGCGTCCAAGACGCCGGGGCGGGCAAGCGCAGGAAAAATTACCCGTGCACAGATCAAAGAAATTGTTGCGATCAAGAAAAATGACATCAATGCCCGCGATGAAGAAGCTGCAATCCGTTTGATTGCCGGTACTGCCCGCAGCATGGGAATTGAGGTGGTAGATGCGTAAGAGTAAATTGTACAGGGCACAGGCTGCCACTTACGACCGCCAGACAAAGTATTCCATCCAGGATGCTATTGCTCTGCTGAAGTCGATGCCGCACATCAAGTTTGATGAAACCGTTGATGTAGCGATCCGTCTTGGGGTTGATACCCGCAAATCCGACCAGAACGTTCGCGGTGCTGTAGCGTTGCCGTTCGGTACTGGCAAGACGGTTCGTATTGCTGTTGTCGCTGATGGCACGCAGGCTGCCGATGCGAAAGAAGCCGGTGCTGACATTGTCGGTTACGACGACCTGGTCGAAAAAATTAAGACAGGCTGGTTGGATTTTGACATCCTGATTGCAACGCCGGAAGCGATGAAAATGGTTCGCCCTCTGGGCCGTCAGCTTGGTCCGCGCGGGTTGATGCCGAATCCCAAGACCGGTACGGTTACGGATGCGGTTGGCGCAGCAGTCAAGGAAGCCAAAGCCGGACGTGTGGAATTTCGCGCTGATCGCGGTGGAGTTGTCCACGTTCCTTGCGGTAAAATTTCTTTCGAAACCGATGCTCTCTGTGGAAATTTCGACGTAATTGTCGATGCTCTGATGAAAGCCAAGCCTGCCACGGCCAAAGGCACTTATCTCATCAGTTGCACGGTTTCCTCCACGATGAGCCCCGGTGTAAAAGTTAACGTCAAAGAAGCAGTGCGGGTGAACAAATGAGAAGTGAAAAACTCCATTTAGTCAAATACATCGGGACTCTTCTGACGGATTCTGACTATGTTTACTTCATCTCCTACCAGGGATTGAAGGTTAAAGAATTCTCCGTGCTCCGCAATAAACTTGCTGAAGTCAACGGCGAATGCCACGTGCTGAAGAATGCCTTGATTCTCAAGGCTGCTGAACTCTCCGGAGTTTCTGCTGTTGCTTCCGCAAACCTTACGCAGAGCACCGCATTGATTTGCGGTAAAGGCGATGCCAGCGCTGCGGCCAAAATTATTACTGAATTTGGCAAAACGAATCAGGCTGCGGTCGTCAAAGGTGGTATGGTTGAAGGCTTGTATCTGTCGGTTGCCGATGTCGATGCAATTGCTTCTCTGCCGTCCAAAGACGTCCTCCGTGCTATGTTGCTTGGTGTTCTCCAGGCGCCGGCACAGAACCTGGTCGGCCTTCTCAATGCGAAGGCTGCGACTATTCTCAATGTGCTTAATGCTTACAAAGAAAAGCTTGAGAATAACTAAAATTATAACAACTAAATATATTAGGAGCATCCAATTATGTCCGAAGAATCCAAGGTCGAAGTTTCCGCCGAAATGGAACAGTTTATTTCTTACATTGAAAAGCTCACCGTTCTGGATCTGTCCAAGCTGGTGAAGGCCCCGGCCGAAGAAAAGACTGAATTCGATGTCATCCTCAAGAGCTTTGGCGACAACAAAGTCGCTGTCATTAAGGAAGTCCGTGCTGTCACCGGTCTCGGCCTGAAGGAAGCGAAAGACCTCGTCGAAGGCGCTCCGAAGGCCATCAAGGAAGGTGTTGCCAAGGATGAAGCTGCCAAGATCAAGGAACAGCTTGAAAAGGCCGGCGCTTCCATCGAATTGAAGTAAGTTTTTTACTTCCGGAAACGGCGGGAATTGAGTGATTTCGGTTCCTGCCGTTCTTTGTGTCTTTATACATTTGACTCTCCAATAGCGTTTGCTCACGCGGCTTGTCAGACTGATCACGTGGTTTTTTGTGTTGGTTTTTACAACGAAAAGTGAGACGTATATCCCGGAGAAATTCATTTTTTTGCCATTTGTTTTGTGATTTGCCAACAGATATGGCAAAAAGTTTTCCTGATCCGGGAGTAGTGTATTTGTAGTCTAAGAGTTGGGGGGAGATGCTCTCGAAATCTCCCGATTGTTGTATTTGTCCCTTAGAACTTTTTATGGTGGGTTATGACAGATCGCATTAATTTTGGAAAATTACAGGATGTTTTGCCCGTACCGGATTTGATTGGCCTTCAAATCGATTCCTACAATAACTTCCTGCAAAAGGACGTTCCGCCGCTGGAACGCGCCAATCAGGGCCTTCAGGAAGTATTTAACGAAATTTTTCCGATTGAAAATTTCGACAAAACGATGTCCATTGAATTCGTTTCCTACACAATTGGGGAATGCAAGAACGATGTCGTAGATTGTATCAAGGACGGTAATATTTACTGTGCGCCTTTGTATGTAGATTTCCTTGTCAAACACAACTCCGTTGAAATTCCGGAACGTGTTTTTATGGGCGATATTCCGCTGATGACGGATGCGGGAACTTTCGTGATTAACGGTGCAGAACGTGTGATTATCAGTCAGTTGCATCGTTCTCCCGGCATCTGTTTTGAAAAAACTCGCCACAATAGCGGCCGTACTCTTTATTCTTATCGAATCATCCCGGATCGCGGTTCCTGGATGGAAGTTCAGTTCGATATCAATGATTATATCTATATCTTTCTCGATCGCCGCCGTCGTCGTCGCAAATTTTTGATTACTACTTTCCTGCGGGCGATCGGGTATGATACGAACCGCGATATTCTCGGTGGAATTTATGATGTAAAAAGTTATTCCGTCGCATCCCTTCTGAAACAGGAAGATCTTTCCAGTTTCTATACTGTCGATGACATCACTGATGATGATGATGTACTGCTGATTGAAGAACTCGTTCAATTGAATGAATCACACCTGAAAACTCTTCAGGATGCGAATGTTAAGACAATTGAATTGTGCCATATTCCCGACGGCGACCATTATTTGATTGGCTGTCTCCGTCACGATGCGACCCGTACTCGTGATGAAGCACTAAAAGAGATTTACCGCCGGATGCGTCCGGGCGATCCGCCGGATGTCAAGAATGCCAGACAGTTGATTCAACGCCTTTTCTTTGATATCAAGCGCTATGACCTCGGAACCGTTGGCCGTTTCAAGATTAATGAACGCCTGAATATTGATGCTCCTCTCAACGCTCGCACTTTGCTGCCAGAAGATTTGATGGCTGCGACCAAACAACTGATCAATTTACGCCATACTTCCGGTATGGTTGACGACATTGACCACCTTGGCAGCCGCCGTGTCCGCACTGTTGGTGAATTGCTGCAGAATCATTGCCGTATGGGGTTGTTGCGTACCGAGCGTCTGATTCGTGAACGGATGAGCCAGATCAATGGAGAAGAGGCCAATCAAAGCCCGAGTCGTCTAATCAATCCGAAAGCCTTCAGCGGAGTAATCCGTGATTTCTTTGCTCGCAACCAGCTTTCGCAGTTTATGGATCAGACCAATCCGTTGAGCGAGCTGACGAACAAACGTCGTTTGTCTGCCTTGGGCCCTGGCGGGTTGAGCCGCGAACGTGCAGGGTTTGAAGTTCGTGACGTTCACTCCAGTCACTACGGACGCATTTGCCCGATTGAAACACCGGAAGGTCCGAATATCGGTTTGATCTCTTCGATGTCTTTGTACGCTGTGATTAATCACTATGGCTTCCTTGAAACTCCGTACCGTCGTGTCGAAAATGGTGTTGTCACCAATCATATTGATTACTTGACTGCGGATAAGGAAGAACAGTTTGTTATTGCCCAGGCAAATGCTTTGCTGGACGAGGAAAACCGCTTTGTTCGCCCGATGGTCATGAGCCGTTACCTTGGTGAATCCAGCGAACATCCGCGTGAGGAAGTTCAGTATATGGACGTTTCACCGAAGCAGTTAGTGTCTGCCGCTGCAGGGATCATCCCGTTCCTGGAACACGACGACGCCAATCGTGCTTTGATGGGATCGAACATGCAACGTCAGGCCGTGCCGCTGCTGGTTCCGGATTCTCCGCTGGTTGGGACCGGGTTGGAAGCTCGTATTGCCCGCGACTCCCGTGCTGTAGTGGTAGCCACCGTTGACGGGATTGTCGGAGAAGTCTCTTCTGCCCGTATCGTGATTACTGTTGACGGAAAGACTTTGGAGGAGACTGCCGAGCCGGAAAAAGCTCGTGAATACCGTTTGAACAAGTTCCTGCGCAGCAATGCCGGAACCTGCATCAATCAGAAACCGATTGTTCACCTTGGCGATACTGTTAAGGCTGGAGATGTAATTGCTGATGGTACCTCGACCGAAAACGGGGAGCTGGCACTTGGCAAGAACGTCCTTGTTGCCTTCATGCCGTGGTGTGGATACAACTTTGAAGACGCAATCATTGTTTCAGAACGGTTGGTTAAGGAAGATATTTATACTTCGATTCATGTCGATGAATTTGAAATCACCAGCCGGGAAACCAAACTTGGGCCGGAAGAAATTACCCGCGATATTCCCAATGTCTCTGAAGATGCGCTGCGCAATCTCGGCATGAACGGGGTTGTTGTAGAAGGTGCCGAAGTCAAGCCCGGCGATATTCTGGTTGGCAAAATTACACCGAAGAGTGAGACGGAACTTGCGCCGGAAGAACGGTTGCTTCGTGCTATTTTCGGTGAAAAAGCCGCTGATGTCAAGGATTCCAGCCTGGTTGTTCCGAGCGGTAAAGGCGGAATTGTCATGGATGTGCGTATTGAATACGCCAAAGATCCCAACCGCTCAAATATGACGAAGACAGAGGCTCGCCGTCAGGCAAAACAGGTGAAGGATAATTTCCGTTCCCAGTACAATGAACTGATTGAAGATTTGACAGATAATCTGGCAAATGTCATGCTCGGGCAGAAGCTGCCGTATCCGATTCTTGATACGACTGCCGCCAAGGAAAATGCTGTTTTGATCAGCTCGAACCGCAAAGTAACGCGCAGCTCCATTGCCAAATTGGCTCAGAAATACAATTCCTGGGAAATGGAAGAATGCCCGTTACGGGATTCTATTACTGAAATTATCTCCCGTTTTGCTCCGCAGTTTGAAGATATTGAATCTTCCCGTTCTGAATCAATTACCAGTCTTGAAGCTGGAGAAGGGATTGATCCAGGGACGATCAAACGCGTGAAAGTATATGTCGGCTGCAAACGGAAATTGCAGGTTGGCGACAAGATGGCAGGACGTCACGGAAACAAAGGTATCGTATCCAAAATTGTTCCGGTGGAAGATATGCCGTTCCTTAACGACGGTAATGCTGTCGATATTATTTTGAATCCGCTCGGCGTACCGAGCCGTATGAATATCGGGCAGGTGCTGGAAACCCATCTTGGCTGGGCGGCAAAAATGCTTGGTATCAAGGTTGCTACCCCGGTATTCGACGGTATCCCTGAAGAGAAAATTGTCGAATTAATGTCTGAAGCAAATGAAAAAGTTGCTGCTCAGGAGGGAGTCAACTATCACTGGGGATTCAAAAAGAATGCCGAGGGCGAATGGGTGTACGATGGGAAGACTGATCTTCACGACGGCCGTACCGGTGATCTTTTTGACCAGCGTGTCATGGTTGGCCAGATTTACATGCTCAAGCTCGACCACCTCGTTGCAAATAAGATTCATGCTCGTGCTGTTGGACCGTATTCACTGGTTACGCAGCAACCGCTCGGTGGTAAAGCACAGCATGGTGGTCAGCGCTTCGGGGAAATGGAAGTCTGGGCTCTGGAAGCTTACGGTGCCGCTTACAACCTTCAGGAAATGTTGACGGTCAAGAGCGACGACGTGACCGGTCGTGCCCGGATTTACGAATCGATCGTCAAGGGACAGAATGTTCTTGACGCCGGACGGCCGGAATCCTTTAATGTACTCTTGAAAGAAATGCAGAGCCTCGGTTTGGACATTCGCACTGTCCAGAAGCCGCAGGATAATTGATTGGGGGTGTACCTTGATTGACAATACTTACGCGCTTCGCGAAATTTTAGGCAAATCGGGAAACACCGGTTTCGGTGCCGTCTCGATCAACGTCGCCTCTCCGGACGTAATTCGTTCCTGGAGTTACGGGGAAGTTAAAAATCCCGAAACGATCAACTATCGCAGCTTCAAACCCGAGAAAGGCGGGCTCTTCTGCGAGCGGATCTTCGGGCCGACCCGCGATTGGGAATGCAACTGCGGGAAATACAAACGCGTCAAACATAAAGGCATTGTCTGCGACCGTTGCGGGGTCGAAGTAACTCAAGCCAAAGTTCGTCGTGAACGTATGGGGCATATTGAACTTGCTGTTCCGGTTTCTCATATCTGGTTCTTCAAGTGTATGCCCAGCCGCATTGGTTTGATGCTCGGACTTTCTGGAAAAAATCTGGAACGAATCATCTATTATGAAGCATGGGTTGTTACTGACTGCGGCAATACTCCGCTCGAAGTCGGCCATGTCATGGATGACCTTGAATACTATCAGGCACGGGAAGTTTATGGCGATGCTTTCCAGGCGGAAATGGGTGCTCCGGCAATTAAAACGCTGCTGGAGCAGCTGGATCTTCCTGAATTGAAAGCGGAGCTTGAAGTCAAACTGGTCGGAATTCGGAATAAGGCGGTTCGGAAACAGCTTTCCAAACGGCTTCGCCTGGTTGAAGGTTTTATCAACAGTTCTTCCCGTCCGGAATGGATGATTCTGACCGTGTTGCCGGTGATTCCGCCGGATTTGCGACCGCTGGTTCCGCTTGAAGGCGGTCGATTTGCAACCAGTGACCTGAACGATCTTTATCGACGTGTTATTAATCGCAATAACCGATTGAAGATGCTGCTTCAGAGTGCAGCGCCGGAAGTGATTATCCGCAACGAAAAACGTATGCTTCAGGAAGCCGTTGACGCGTTGATGGACAATGGCCGTCATGGTCGTGCAGTTACTGGAGCTGGAAACCGTTCCCTGAAATCTCTGAGCGATATGTTGAAGGGGAAACAGGGCCGTTTCCGTCAGAATCTTCTCGGAAAACGTGTAGACTATTCCGGCCGCTCGGTAATTGTTGTTGGCCCGGAACTGAAGATCTGGCAGTGCGGTTTGCCCAAAAAGATGGCTTTGATTCTCTTTGAACCGTTTATCATCCGGCACCTCAAAGGGCGCGGGTATGCCCATACGGTCCGCGGCGCCAAAAAGATGATTGAACGCGGTGAACCGGTCGTGTGGGATATCCTTGAAGAAGTTACCAAGGGACATCCGGTGATGTTGAACCGTGCCCCGACTCTGCACCGGTTGAGTATCCAGGCTTTTGACCCGAAGTTGATCGAAGGTTCGGCACTGCGGTTGCATCCGTTGGTCTGTACTGCTTACAATGCTGACTTTGACGGTGACCAGATGGCCGTCCATGTTCCGCTTTCCAACGAAGCGCAGATGGAAACCAAGTTGTTGATGCTTTCGCCGAACAATATTTTCTCGCCGGCCAATGGCAAACCGATTGCCACGCCGACGCAGGATATTACCCTCGGTGCATACTATTTGACCTATGAGCCGAGCAATAAAGAAAAGGCGAAACTGTATAAAGATTACTTTGAAGTGCTTTTTGCGATGGATAGCGGTTATCTCCGTATCCATGATGCGGTTCGTGTCCCGAATCCAGATTTTGGAAAAGACACCCTGTATGGTGACAAAAACAGTAAGTACATCCTGACAACACCGGGACGGTGCCTTTTTAATGAAATCTGGAACAAGCAGCTCGGCTTTTTCAATCAGGTTGCCAAGAAAAAACAGCTTGCCAAGCTGATTGCTGATTCTTACAAAATCGCCGGCCATGATGCGACAGTAAAATTGCTTGACGATTTGAAGGATCTCGGATATCGTCATGCCACCCTTGCCGGACTTTCGATTTCCATTACCGATATTCGCGTTCCGCAGGCAAAAGAGGAAATGATCGCCGCTGCGCGCGAAAAGATTGATGCAGTTGTCGATCAGTATAACAATGGTGCCTTGACCGATGGTGAACGTCATAACAAGGTTATCGATATCTGGACGCAGACCAGTAACGAAGTTGCAGAAGAGTTGTTTGTGACACTTGAAGCGCAGTCGCGCCGCGGCGAAATCAACCCGGTATACGCGATGATGGACTCCGGTGCCCGCGGTAGCCGCGACCAGATTCGTCAGCTTGGCGGGATGCGTGGTTTGATGGCTAAGCCCTCGGGTGATATTATTGAGCGGCCGATTATCTCCAACTTCCGTGAAGGACTGTCTGTGCTGGAGTACTTCATCAGTACACACGGCGCCCGTAAAGGTTTGGCGGATACCGCGTTGAAGACCGCTGACTCCGGATACATGACCCGTAAACTTGTCGACGTTGCACAGGATATTATCTGCCGCGAAGAAGATTGCGGCACGGTGAAAGGCATCTGGGTCAGCCCGATTGTGGAAGGCGATGAAGTCATCCTGCCGTTGCGTGACCGTTTGATTGGACGGTTCAGCGCGCAGGATATTCGCGACCCGGCGTATAATGATGGCCGGTTGATTATTGCAGCAAATGAGGAATTTACTGCGGATATCGCTGATGTGATTGACAAACGTGGCATCAGCAAGGTATTGATCCGTTCTACACTGACTTGTGAATGTGCCCACGGTGTGTGTGTCAAATGCTATGGCCGGAATATGGCCAGCGATCGTATTGCCAAAGTGGGTGATGCGCTCGGCATTATTGCGGCACAGTCCATCGGGGAACCCGGTACACAGCTGACCATGCGTACCTTCCACATTGGCGGTACAGCATCGAGTGTTTACAAACAGCCGGTTATTTCTGCCCGTAAGGGTGGTACGATTAAATATGAAAATGTCCGAACTGTCAAGAATCAGAAGGGCGAAACGGTTGTCGTTAACAAGACCGGTTCTGTTTTGATTTACGACGAAGAAAAGGCCAAAGAAGCAGAAAAGAACGCTCGCACACGAGCAAGAGAAGAAGCGGAAGCCATTGGGACTTTCTTCAATAAGGATTATGATTACTGGACCGATGCTATTGCTGCAGCAGAGTTGGATCGTTACGATCTGGAAGCTGGTTCTGTGCTGGAAAAACCTGAAGGCAGCCATGTCGACACCAACGAGCAGTTCGTTCATTGGGATCCTTACCATGTGCCGATTATTATTGAAGAAGCCGGTATTGTGGAACTGCATGACTTGGTTGAAGGGGTAACCCTGAGCCGCCAGAAGCGCGGTGGGACCGAAGAAATTACCGTGATGGAACACCGTGAAGACCTGCACCCACAGATTGTGGTAAAGAGCAAAGAAGGCGAATTCCTCGCAAACTATCCGCTTCCGGCTGGTGCGTTCCTGATGACCAAAGAAGGAGCGAAAGTCAGCAGCGGTATGATGGTTGCCCGCGTGCCGCGTTCGTCCTCAAAGAACAAGGACATCACTGGCGGTCTTCCGCGTATTGCTGAGTTGTTTGAAGCTCGTGTTCCGAAGGATATTGCGGAAATCGCCCGTATCGACGGTATTGTCGAAGTAGATAAAGTTACCCGCAATAAACGCCATCTGGTGATCCGCGACAAGGAATCCGGTATGATCGACGAGCATACCAATATTCCGAGCCATAAGCACTTGACGGTAAGCCGAGGTGATATGGTACGCAAGGGGCAGAAGTTGACTGAAGGTTCAGTCGTGCCTCAGGTTTTGTTGGAAGTTTGCGGTCCACACGAGTTGCAGCGGTACCTTGTCGATGAGATTCAGCTGGTGTATCGTGCTCAAGGTGTGGAAATTAATGACAAACACGTGGAAATCATCATTCGCCAGATGATGCAGAAAGTGAAAATTACCGAACCTGGTGACACAGAATATCTGCTTGGTGAGCAGATTGACCGCTCTGAATTTGAAGCAGCCAATCGGGAAACTCTTTCCCGTGGAGGTCAACCGGCTTCAGCAGAACCGGTATTGCTGGGTATCACGAAAGCCTCTCTGGAAACAGAAAGTTTTATTTCTGCTGCGTCATTCCAGGATACTACCCGTATTTTGACCGAAGCGGCAACACTGGGCAAGGTGGACAAGCTGGCCGGGTTCAAGGAAAACGTGATTACCGGCCACCTGATTCCCGCCGGAACTGGTACGGAAAAGTTGCAGTCACTTCGTTTAAAATACCTCGGCGCAGAACTTCCGAAGGAAGAGAATGCCGAAGAGGAAAATGACGAACTGGAAAATGAAGAGGATGTCTTCCAGGCAGAAACGGTTTTCGATGTTGACGATGCCGGTGCTGCGGATGTGGTAATCGAAGAAAACGCAAACGATGACGTTTTCGGCGTGGATACCACGTTGGACGACTGATTATCTCCTGAGAGATCAGAAATTGTGCTCTCCCGTGCCGTAAAACACCGCACGGGGAGGACTTTTTTTTGAAAAAAA
>CALGPR010000329.1 GCA_937960425.1 uncultured Lentisphaeria bacterium | reverse complement strand
CCTATAACCGGAGCTTTTGCCGGAATATTCCATTTTTTACGATTCTCCGGATTGCGCACGGCAGATAAAAAATCATCGATTATCATGCCGCTGTAGACAACCATGTATTTTTCACGCGGAGCAATTCGTGCGGCTACACTGGATTCGATCATCGCCTGTGCAACAGCATAAATTTTATGACAACGTTTAGCTGCATAACGTTCCAGGGCGATATACAAATGATTTTTCCAAGTTTTTTCGTAAGGGTGAAACGCCTGTCCATGGATAGTATGGACAACAAAAGGAACCTTTTCCCGCCAAGCCGCGGCTCGACCAATTATTCCTGCCTTGGACGCGTGGGTGTGTACAACATCAAAGTTGCGTTCCCGAAAGAAACGGCAAAGCTTCCGCCACGCAATGAAGTCTTTTCCCGGATTCACCTCGCGAACCAGCTCCGGGATGGTAATGAGTTCAAATTTTCCGGTATCGCACAGCTTGAGCAGTTCTCCTTCCGGTCCGGGAGATGGCCCGGTGACCAGCGTAACTTTATGGCCTTTTTCCGCATGATCGAGGATGGTTAAAAGTGTATTTTCCTGCGCTCCGCCAACGATCATTCGTGTAATGACATGGCAGATCGCCAAATTCCGTTCATTCATAAATTTCCACTCCCATTCGATTCCGACGCCAGCCACTGTACTTCGTTGGGAATTTTTCCGGCCGAGTAATTACCAGTTGCCAGGTTCCGTCGCGGTTGCGTTGATAATTCGCTCTACTATTTCCCCGACTTCCTCGATATTCAAGAAAGACGGTATCTTTTTTTGATAATATTTCCCAATGTCCATCTCTATCTACTGCATACTCTATTCCAGGCAGGGGGACAACGGAACATTCCGGCAGACTTCCCCAGGAAAATTCCGGAAGAGTAGAATTTTGTTGATTTGTCTGTCTGAAACGCAGTGTTGCCGATGTGAGCCCGCCGGATGAAATAGGCGCTGGAGTACCGCTCCATTGGGTATCAGCTCCGGCAACCAGTACACGAGAAACAGAAAGTTCTTCTAATGCCTGTAGCAATGCAATTGCTGCGGTTCCGCGTGGCGGGTTGAATATCACCCCTTCTCCATCCGACGGAGAAGCAGCAAAAAGTGTGTCCGTCCCATCGTCTCCGTCTATACGGCCGAATACTGTACTTCTACTGCTTTGCAGCCATGTTCCGTAAACCCAGATCAGGAGAAAAAGCCCTCCTGCCACCAACATCGGGCGCATTTTCCCAAAGTTACAAATAAACAAAAAAAGTAGAAATAGTAGAAATACCGTTATTGCTGCCCCGGGAACTGCCAGGCATTCCGGTGCCAGAAAAACGTCAATCGCTTCGATAACGGCAAAAAGAAAATTCGCAAGGGCATTCAATAATACTGTAATGGGAAACGTCGGCATCAAAGGATATAGAATCAGTTTGAAAAGTGTCAACAGAAAAAACGGACCGACAACGAACAGTACTGCCAGGTTTGCCACAAAGGTCATTACGCGAAACGTCCCGCGGTGATACAACGTGATGATGGATGATGCCGTACAAGCACAAAAGTAGAGAAAAAGCGTGGAAAGGAGATTTCTCACTTTGCGGTAAAATCGCTGCCTGACTGGGTACGCAATCGGCAATCCCCAGAACTGCTCGTTGAATCCGTAAGTTGCGAAACAGGCACGGCATCGTCCTGCCGCAACAATCAGCACTGCTGTCACGATAAAAGTATATTGGAATCCGGCATCAGATAGCAATCCTGGCGTAATCAGCAGCAACGCAGTTGCCGTCAACGCTAAAATTACGCAGGATGGAGCTTGCCGGAGAAACACCCGTCCGGCGGCAAAAGCGGCAAAAAGGATCCAGGCACGAATTGCCGGAACCGGCATGCCTACAGCAAAAACATAACCCAATGCCCCCAACGTTGCAGGAATATAACGGAGTCGGAGTGGTAAAAAACGGAAAAGCAGTAAAAGCAATCCTGCCACCATCATGACATGCATTCCGGAAACCGTTAAAACATGAATAATTCCGGCACGCGCAAAGGTTTGGCTCTGCAATGGTAAGAGCGCGCTTCGATAACCGAAAATCATGCCGCCAATAAGCGTTTTCGCAGAGGAATTGCATTGTGTTTGTGCGATTTCACAAAGCTGGCGCCGCCATTGAATGGGCGCAGACAGGAGAAATTCCCATAATGACCAGTTTCTGTTATCTCCGGAGCGATAATCGTCAATGGTAACAGCATAGAATATTCCCTTGATATGACGAGACCGCAGATAAGACGTATAAGTTGATGCTCCGCGGGACAGATTCTGCTTTGAACCGTCTGCTCGAATTTTATATACCGGAACAGGAACTGGTTGGGTCGCATAGCCGGTGACACGCAATTCATCACCGAACCGGAATCGACGATTTTCTTCTTCTGGGAAGGTCAGGCGGTACAAATCTCCATCCGGAAGGCGTCGTACCAGAAGAAGTCGGGAAACAGGATTCCCTTCGATTTCCGGTGCTGTGCCCGGAGCGTCCGGATCAACAACAAGGAAATGAACGCTACCGGAGGGAAGTGCCGCATTCCGACTGTTCCATGCCGCAAAATCATACGTCTCGCGAAAAAATCCACAGGTCGTAAAAAAGAGAAAAAGTCCCGCCGGCAGCAACTCCTTGCGAAGCCAAAGTGCTCCGCAGATCCCAATGGCAAGAAAGATGCCCCATCCCGGCACTGCAGCCGTTAAAATTCCGCAGACCGTCCCGGCAAGCAGTAGATACGCAATCGGAAGACGGATACTTTGAATCTGACGGATAAACGACGGAATCATGTCGGAGAGTGGTAAAATCAGGGAAAACGAGGACGGTCAACGACATTTGCTGCCAGCGGAGTCCCCAGTGGCGCAGCACTGGCGACAACTTGAACCCCTCGCTCCCAATCGGGGC
>CALGPR010000328.1 GCA_937960425.1 uncultured Lentisphaeria bacterium | reverse complement strand
TCCCGGAACCGAAAAGCCCGTATGCGATCACGAAGCTGGATGGGGAGTATTACTGCAATATGTTTACGCAGGAAGGGAAACTTCAAACTGCCTGTTTACGCTACTTCAATGTTTTCGGCCCGCGGCAGGACCCTGGCAGCGCCTATGCGGCGGCGATTCCGATTTTTACCGCGAAAGCTGTTGCCAATGAAGACATTAATATTTATGGAGATGGCGAGCAGACTCGGGACTTTATCTATGTCAAGGACGTAGTTGCCGCCAACGTCTATATGGCGATGCACCCGGAGTACACCGGAGTTCGCAATGTTGCCTATGGGAAAAAGATTACGATCAATGACCTGGTCAACAAAATCAAGGATCTCACCCATTCCCGAAGTGCAGTCCATTACCTGCCGGAGCGTGCTGGAGACGTCAAACACTCGATGGCATCAATTGACAAATTGATTGCGTCGGGGTTCAAGCCGAGCCATACCTTTGAAGAAGGCCTGGCAACGACAATTGAATTTTTCAGAACTAAAGCGGGAAAATAACCCCAAACAACCGATCCAAATTTTTAAGGAGAAAAAAATGGATGTCATTATCAGACCAACTGTCAAATCTGCAGTAGATTTGACTGCGCGTTTGCTTGCAGACGCGATTCGCCGCCGTCCGAACATTACCCTGGGCCTTGCGACTGGCCGCACGATGGAAGCGGTCTACAGTGAGCTGGTGCGCATGCACGAAGAAGAAGCGCTGGATTTTTCTCTGGTTCGCAGTTTCAATCTTGATGAATATGTCGGCCTTTCCGGCGACAATGTCAACTCCTATCGTTACTACATGAACTATCACCTCTTTAACAAGGTGAACATTGATAAGCGCAATACCTTCCTGCCGAATGGCCTTGCCGAAGATGAAGAAGCCGAAGGCAAACGCTATGAGGAACAGATCCGCCTGAACGGCGGAGTGGATATTCAGCTGCTTGGGATTGGCAGATCAGGGCATATCGGGTTCAACGAACCGCTTTCCCCGCTGACCAGCCGTACCCGCAGCGTCAACCTGACACCGGAAACGATCAACCAGAACTCTCCGCTTTTTACTTACCCGGATGTCATGCCGCACCGTGCTTTCACGATGGGGGTCGGCACCTGCCTGGATGCCCGCAAGCTGATCCTGCTGGCGACTGGGGCGGAAAAAGCGGAGATCATTGCCAAAGCGGTTGAAGGGCCGGTAACCTCGATGGTTTCTGCTTCTGCCTTGCAGCTTCACCAGGATGCAATTGTCATTCTTGACGAAGCGGCTGCTGCGAAACTTGAACTGAAAGATTACTGCAACTGGGTCTTTGCCAATGACCCGAAATGGGCGCCTTACCGGTAAACAGCGCCAGGAGAAGTGCAAAAACGGCGCTTCTCAAAATAAAAATTTTCTTTGCCGCCGACTATCGATTCTGATAGCCGGCGGCTTTTTTCTATTGACGATAAAAAAACCGTTATTCCGCATTAAAAAACGGGTTTTTCTGCAAAGATCACCAAAAAAACTATAAAATAACGTAATCCTGACGAAAAAAACCATGATATGACGGGAGAAAAAAACTTGCAAAACATTCCCTTATTTGCTATACTATTACCCGGAAGAGAAAATCACAACCAACATGGGAGTCAGAAAGGATCATGAACTGCTTGAATCACCACCTCCGTATCCGCCGTTTTTCAATGGTGGAAATTTTGTCTGTCATTGCCGTTATCGCGATTCTGGCGACAATCGGAGCGACGGTCTTTCCGATTGTGCAAAACCGCATGGCGGAGAGCAGCACCCAAACGACAATTACGAGATTCGATCACGCAATTCGTACCCTTTATGATAAGCATAAAATTTATCCTCCGCCAATGGAGGACGATATTTTTATCTGGGATATCGAAAAATGGGAAGTGGAGCCTAAAAAAGGTAAAAAACG
>CALGPR010000327.1 GCA_937960425.1 uncultured Lentisphaeria bacterium | reverse complement strand
AAGAAGACGATCCAATCCATCCAGTAATGCACCACCCCCGGCAAGCATAATACCCCGGTCAATCAAGTCCGCAGAGAGTTCCGGCGGGCATCGTTCCAGAGTTGCACGGCAGGCTTCAATGATTGAAGTGATCGGTTCCTGAAGGGCAATGCGAATTTCCCCCGCAGTGATCCGTACTGTTTTGGGCAAGCCGGAAACAAGGTCGCGGCCCTTCACTTCCATGCTCTGCTCGTCTTTTGTGGGATAAGCACTGCCCAGCGTGATTTTAATCCGTTCCGCGGTTCGTTCGCCGATCATCAAGTTATAGACGCGCTTCATATGCTGGCTGATTGCCAGATCCAGTTCATCGCCGCCAACTCGGACACTTTTTGCCCCGACGATCCCTTCAAGGGAGATTACAGCGACTTCTGTCGTTCCACCGCCGATGTCCACAATCATACTGCCAGATGGTTCCGTCACAGGAAGTCCGACGCCGACCGCTGCAGCCATCGGCTCCTCGACAATGACCACAATTCCTGCCCCTGCACGTTTCGCGCTTTCTTTGACAGCTCGATTTTCTACTTCGGTAATTCCAGAGGGCACAGCGACAAGGACGCGGGGATGAAGGAGGCTCTTGCGCCAGGGAACTGAATTGATTGCTTTACGGATAAAATACCGCAACATGCTTTCGGTGATGTCGAAGTCAGCAATCACTCCGTCTTTCATCGGACGGATGGCACGGATAGCCCCCGGGGTACGGCCCAGCATTCGTTTGGCTTCTTCGCCGACTGCGAGAACTTCTTTGGTCGTTTCATTGATTGCCACGACCGAAGGTTCGGCCAGGACAATCCCTTTGTCACGAACATAAACCAGGCAGTTGGCTGTGCCTAAGTCAATTCCGATATCAGTTGTGAAAAATTTGGAAAAGCGCGAAAGAAACATCTGACGATCCCCATCTCATCTTGCGGGTTTATCTGCTTGGCAATTTTATCTGAAAATTTACCGGTCAATAATAACTCATTCACGATATAATAGAAGAGCAAATAGCGAAAAAGCAAATTCTGAATCCAAGAACTTGCATTTTTTTCGCCATTTGTATTCCGTCAACACTCTTGTCAGCCGATGTTAAGTCCGGATTCTGCGTCGCCATCAACTGTCAGCAGCTTCAACCCTGAATCACTCTTTGCGGCTAACAGCATGCCCTGCGATTCAACCCCACGGATTTTTGCCGGCTGCAAATTGGCTACGACAACAATGATCTTGCCGATTATCGCTTCTGGAGCGTAATACTGCGCAATTCCTGCAACAAGTTGACGCTGTTCTTTGCCAATGGTAATTTGCAGTTTCAGAAGTTTGTCTGAGCCTTCGATACGTTCTGCTGCAATGACTCTGGCTGTTTTGAGCTGAGTCCTGGCAAAATCTCCAATGGAGATGAGGTCTGTAACTCCCTCGGCAATTCCCGCAGATTTTTCCGCTTGTTTTTTTGATGCTTTTGCCGGCTTTGCCGATGCTGCTTCCTCTGCAACGACGATGCGGGGGAAGAGACCTTCGTGATCCACCATGGTCAGGCCGCTGAGGACGTTCCCTCTGGCGGAAAGATCCGCAATCCGACAGTTGTTCCATTCTGCTTCCGGCAGTCCCAGAGCTCGGCGCAAATCTGCCATTTTTCCCGGCATAATCGGATGCAGCAGAGTGGAAATACAGCGTAGCGCTTCAGCACAGGTGTACAAAACTGTTCCCAGGCGTTCCGTTTCGCCTTTTTTGGCGAGTGTCCATGGCGCCGTTTTTTCCAGATAACGATTTCCTGCCCGGACAGCATTCATGATGGTATCAATCCCCTGTTCCAGCCGCATGTCTTCAAGGGCTTTGCGCATACCGGAGATGGCATCGTCAACAGCAGTGTTGAATTCCACATCTTCCGCCGCCAGCTTACCCGGCTGCGGAATGACTCCACCATTGCGCAACGTCATTTTCAAAACCCGGCTGAGTAAATTGCCGAGATCATTCGCCAGATCGCTGTTGTACCGGTTGATAAATGCCTCTTCGGAGAAGTTTGCATCTTGCCCCAGAGACATTTCCGCCATCAGAAAGTAGCGGAAGGCATCGACGCCGTACTTATCAATCATCGACATTGGATCAATGACATTGCCGCGAGATTTACTCATTTTCTCGCTGTTGGTCAGCCACCAGCCATGGGCCAGAATACTTTTAGGCATGGGCAGGTTCATTGCTTTGAGCATTGTTGGCCAGTAGACAGTATGCGTCGTGAGAATATCTTTGCCAATCAAGTGGAAATCTACTGGCCACCAGGACTGAAATTGAGCATCGTTCTGTTTATAGCCCACTCCGGAGACGTAATTGAGCAATGCATCAAACCAGACATAACAGACATAATCTTTATCAAAAGGCAGCTCAATGCCCCAGTTCAGACGTGATTTGGGGCGACTGATGCACAAATCCCCAAGAGGGCGCCGGAGAAAACCGAGCGTTTCATTTGCCCGGAAGCTTGGAAGGATAAAGTCAGGATGTGTTTCAATATACTCGATCAACCACTCCTGATAGCGGCTCATTCGGAAAAAATAGTTGTTTTCAACGATTTCCGTAACCGGGCGACCGCACTCCGGGCACTTGCCGTCTACAAGGTCTTTTTCCGTGTAAAAACGTTCATCAGGAACGCAATACCAGCCTTTATATTCCGCCTGGTAAATTAAATCACGATCGTAAAGATCCTGAAGCACTTCCTGGACAACCTTTTTATGAAAGGCTTCTGTCGTTCGGATAAAGCGGTCGTTGGTGATGCCCAGCCGTTTCCAGAGATCCTGAAATCGTACCACTGTTGTATCACATTGTTCCTGGGACGTAATGCCGTGTTCTTCGGCTGCACGCTGCACTTTCTGTCCGTGTTCGTCTGTACCGGTCAAGAAAAAGGTACGATCTCCCAGGGAACGGTGATACCGTGCGAGAACATCTGCCAGGATGGTGGTATAGGCATGGCCTATATGAGGTTTGTCATTGACGTAATAAATCGGCGTTGTAATATAAAACTTATTATCCATAATATTTCCTTCTTCCTCTCTGAGGCGCCACGCAGGGAAAGTTTTGACAGCGCTCTGAAGAAATTCAAATTAATGTTTGTAGAGATTTCCACCGTTTGCATCGATGGCGACAATCAACGGCCAGTCTTTCACTTCCAGTCTATACATTGCTTCCGGTCCGAGGTCTTCAAAAGCGATTACCTCGCACCGGGTAATGCACCGGGCAATCAATGCTCCAGCTCCACCGGTTGCGGCAAAATACACACTTCCTATCTCGCACATCGCGTCGATAACATCTTGAGAACGATTGCCTTTACCGATCATTCCCCGCAACCCGCAGGTTTTGATCAACCGCGGGGAATAGGCATCCATTCGTCCGCTGGTTGTTGGCCCTGCGCTTCCGATGGGTTTGCCCGGCGGGGCAGGG
>CALGPR010000326.1 GCA_937960425.1 uncultured Lentisphaeria bacterium | reverse complement strand
GCAATATGGTAACCTTGCATCCGGGAGTTGTCATTGGCGGGGATGGGTTCGGATTTGTTGCCGGCCCGAAAGGCTTGGTTAAAGTCCCGCAAACTGGAATCGTCCGCATTGATGACGATGTCGAAATCGGGGCAAATACGACGGTTGACCGTGCCCGTTTCGGCGTCACCTGGATCAAGAGCAATGTGAAAATTGACAACCAGGTCATGGTTGCTCACAATGTCGTAATTGGAGAAAGCAGTATTCTCGTTGCACAGTGTGGTGTTGCCGGCAGCGCAGAACTGGGAAGAGGTGTTATTATGGGGGCAAAGTCCGGAATCAACGGACACATCACTATCGGCGATGGCGTACAGGTCGCCGGCACCAGCGGAGTCCAGAAAAGCCTTCCGGCAGGTGCCATCGCCGTAGGAACGCCAGCAGAAACACAACGCGAATTTATGACAAGGCTGACCCTTCCGAAAAAGGTCGAGCGCCTGCAGGGAAAAATTGACGAACTCAAAGCGGAAATTGCTGCTCTTCAGGCGAAGCTTTCATGAAATGGATAACGGGAAAATACCTGCTGTTTGCAATCATATTCGGGGGCGGACTCTGGAGTCCGTCTTTTTTTGCATCGGATCCGGCCTCTTCTGCTGAAGAAGAGAGGGATTCTCTACGCGATGCAGCAACCGCCGGAGATATTCAAAGCCAGAAAAAACTTGCCTATGCCTACTTTTTCGGACAAGGCCGGAAGCAAAACGTCGACCAGGCTGTTTACTGGTTCCGCAAAGCCGCCGATCAAGGAGATGCAGATGCCTTGTACAATCTCGGGGTGTGCTCTCTCTTCGGTTATGGGGTACAGGAAAATCCTTACCAGGCATTTGAGTATTTCCGGGAAAGTGCAGCCAAAGGAAACGCCGAAGCAAAACTTCAGATGGCAAAGCAGCTGACGTCCGGGATCCCGGCCAGAGAATCTCACGACAATCCGGTCCCGGAACTGAAACCGGATCTGCGCCGGGCAGAACGACTATTGAGGGAATTACTCCAATCGATGCCAGAGAGCAGCGAATACAAACGGGAACTGGCAACGATATTATTAAAACGTGGTTCCGCCGCACTGAATGGAGAAATTGGTCTGGCCTTGCACAAAGAAGCTGTTACTCTTCTGACGCAAACAGCAAATACCGGTGATCCCGCAGCAATGGTTCTCCTGGCGGATTGTTTTTTCGGTGGCTTCGGATGCGACCTCGATGAAGAAAAAGGCTTTTCCCTGTTAAAGCAGGCAATGGAAGCGAACTTTGCAGAAGCTGCAGCACGAGTAGGATATTGCTGTGAAAACGGAGTAGGAACAGCGCCGGATATGAATCAAGCCATTGCAGCCTATCAAATTGCGGCTGACGCTGGGATTCCAATGGCTCAGACGCGCCTTGGAGAAGCGAAGCTGTTCGGGAATGGTACTCCAGAGGACCTCGAAGGCGCTTTTAAACTCTTTGAGTCGGCAGCACAGGGGGGAGATGCGATGGGATTGTACCGGGTAGGCTACTGCTTGATTACCGGGTGCGGCACAAAACGCGATGAAATTGCCGGATTTGAAACACTTCAGGAAGCAGCGCGGCGTGAAGTTGCTGCGGCACAAGTCATGCTTGGCGACCAGTACAAAGCAGGTACCATCGTCGAAGAAGATCCGGAAGCGGCCTATTACTGGTATGACCGCGCAGCGCGACTTGGGAGTAAAGCAGGGCTTCGGGAAAGTGGAAAATGTCTGCTTTCCGGTTACGGCAACCCAAAAAATGAAGCAGAAGGGCAAAACCGGCTCCGCGCAGCAGCAGCAGCAGGAGATGGAGAGGCAAAAAAAATATTGATGATGCGATAACGTATTTGCCGGTCTTCCCTTGTGGAATCCCCCCCTTAAAAAAGAATTGTCATCTGAATTGGGAAAGTCTTATTGAATCAGAAGAAAAACTCAATTGATGCCTTTTCCCGCAATTTTTGAACGTAACGGTCAATTGCTTCATTTCGCTGCTGTTCTTCCAGTCTTTTCCGCAGCTCCGGGCCGACTTCAGAAAACATGACCGTTTCCTCCGGGCGGCATTCCAGAACTTTCAGATAACAGAGTCCGCCATCAAGTTCAGCTGGTCCGTAAATTTGACCGGGTTGCGGCTTGGAGCCAAGTATAGCTGCAAATTCGGGCCGCAATGCAATATCGGGAATAAACCCACTATCAGTTGTCCCTTTGCCATAAAGGGTACACAACGCCGCAAAATCGGCACCGCGATCCAAAGCCTTTGCCAGTTCTGCCCGTTCCCGATCTGTATTTTTCTCTGCAGGAACGATCAGCACTTGCAACCGTATTGCGGCCGGCCGATTAAATTCAGCAACATGTTCTTCGTAATAATCATAAAGTTCCTGGGGAGTCACATTGACTTCAATGGCGTTTACCCGGGCAATCATCATCGCCACGGCAAGTTGATCCCTCAGACGATCCCGAATCTGGCCCATCGTTTCACCACTTTTTTTCAGCAATACCTCAAATTCCCGTCGGGTTGTACAGCCGGTGTTGACAATCAAATCATCTATTGCATTCTCCACATACTGATCTGGAATTTCTCCGGGTTTCGTTTCTTTGTAATCGGCGAGAATTAATTTTTGCTTGATGATTTCGTCAACGCATTTGCGACGGATTTCCAAGACTTTTTCAGCCAATTTCTCGGGCGGCAGGGTCGCCATTGCCCGCATCTCTTCCCGACGAGTCATCTCTACCACTTCACTCAGAATAATTGCTTCGCCATTGACAGTTGCCAGTACAGCGTCAACCTGAGCCTGAGTCTCAGGTACTGTCTGCCCGTCAGGAGCCATGGCAAAAGCACCTATACAAAATACAAAAACAGCCAGCACACTAAGCCATTTCCGTCGGCAGCTTACCGGCAAACACTCGCCGCACTGCGCTGAGCTCTTTCGTTGCGATACCATCGACACATCCCTTTCATGTGGCTTAATTTTTACGAACCGCCAGCAAAGGCAGTTCAATCATACCATAAATCGTCAACAATAACAATATACCGCATCCGGCGTCGACCAGCCGCTCCGCGACAAAAAAACCGATAATCGCGCCGACAATACTGAAAAAGAAGAGCTCTTCATTCCATTTTACTTCTGTCTCTATTTCCAGAAAACGGCAGACTGCCCCATTATGCAGTGCAGTTGCCGTCGCAACAACCACCACAAATTCCGGTCCGATCCACACGGTAAGAATCACACCGGCCACGATCACTGCACGTGTCAGAAGACCGGAATGACTATTGCGCAATAAGACCGGCACCATGGAACAAAACAGAACCGGCAACCAGAGCTGCGGGACAAACCCACATTGGTACCCCGCCATCAATAACAAAAACAAAATTATCCCGATCGTACCCCCGCAATGAAACCCCAACAGCAAACGGTGACGTTTTCCTTTCCTGCCCAGAAAAATTCCTGATAGAAAAAGTAGAGCCACCGCACCAATTCCCCATGGGGCGTAAACATAATCGGCACTCTGCACTTCTGCCGGATCAATCTGGCCATCCCGAAACCGTACCGGCCCGGCATTCTCCCCGGCAGCAGGAAGGGAATATAAAATTTCAAATGAATCCTTCAAGGGATGCCCCTCACTCAACCGTTCGGCAAGCCGCACGGGGTCATTTTCCAATGGCCGATCAGAAAAAGCCACCAGGCGATCCGGGCCGGGGACAGAAGTTTTAAAAGGCAATCGATCTTTGAACCGCTCAGCAGCATTGACTGCCTTGGCCGTAACTTCTGGCATAACCAGCACCCCACCCGGAGCCAGCCGGTCAACGAGCTTCAGTTGGCGTAACAATGCCGGATAAGATGCAGGATGATCCCATAACACAATCAACCGGTAAGATTTTTCCATCATCATGCCAGTCAGAAACAGCGGCTGAGACGGCAGAAAACGCACTCGTGAGGACGTTTCTTCCGGCTGGTTGCGCCAGAAGACCGGATCTACCAGCCAGTCAATCCCCCGAACACTCTTCCATCGCGCCAATGGCAACGGCCAGCTGTCGAAAGGCGTTCCAACAAAAAGCACTTTGTATTCGCCATCGCCCATCATCAAGGCTATCGGTAAAGCAGAACCGGCAATTTCCTCCGCTTCGGCCTTTCCGGGTTCCTCTGGCCGGTCGTTCACCCGCCACTGCTCTTCGGTATCACGGAACGGAATTTCTATCGCAGCAAGGTGTAATACCGAAAAAACCTCCCGGCGTTCGTGTGCAATCAAATGCTTTATGCCTGCAGCCAACACAACAAAGCAACCAAATACGATCAGTGCCTGAACGATTTTCCGTCCAAAACGGCGAGAAATATCTACACTGATCAGCAACAAAATCAGTCCCCCAGCGCCAATAATCCACCATTCCGCCCCTGTCCTCAAACCCTCTGGCAGGTTTTCTGCAGCAATGGCTTCATAGCCAGCCTGCAGCCCACACACGATTCGAAAAGCACTCAAACTGACAGTAAGTCCAGCAATGAAAGCAGCGCCTCCGAACACAGTAGCTACTCGGTTGCGTTGCCGATTGTCCCCACCTCGCGCCATACTCAATAAGTAGGTTTGCAACGCCCCCGCGAGCAATAGCGGAATAATAATATAGGCACCGGGATTAGATCTTTGCAGCGGAATCCCCCAGAGGGCAAAAGCCAGAGCCAAACACAGGATATTTCCCACAGGAGTAAAACCACTGCGTTGCTGAGGGCTGGTCAAAGCCAGTAAAGGACGAGACAACAGGCACCCCCCCAGCACTAACAATACCCCTACGGTCAGTGCAAGAAAGACATCCTGATCCAGCAATAAGATATTCAGGAAGTAACACCATGCAGCAAAACTCCAGAGGATTCCCGGCAAAAAGCCGTCAAAAAACCAAGAAATCTTTGGGGATTTCATTCCTGTTCCCCGTTTCTGCGAGCCATGGCCCGTTTTGCAGCAACTTTCACCGCCTGTATCAGGCTTCCGCAATCTGCAACGCCCTGCCAGGCAATCTCAAAGGCAGTTCCGTGGTCTACACTGGTGCGAATGATCGGCAGTCCGAGCGTAGAGTTCACGCCACGATCAAAGGCAATCATCTTAAAAGGGATATGTCCCTGATCATGATACATGGAAACAATCCCATGGTACTGTTTACGTGTCGATTCAATAAAAAGCGTATCCGGTGGGAACGGCCCGTCAATCTTAATTCCCTGTGAGCGCAATGTGGCAAGGGCCGGCTTGACCACAGTTTCCTCCTCCTGGCCCATACAACCGTTTTCTCCGGCATGAGGATTGATTGCCGCACAGGCAAGGCGCACTTCTCTGATGCCTTCTGCAACGCAAACCTCATAAAGTAACCGTGCGACCTTTTCTATCCGCTCGCGGGTAGCATATACCGGAACTTCCGCCAATGGGATATGGGTCGTCACAAAAGCGACTCGGAAATCACCGTCAGACTGCATCATTGCAAAATCTTTTACTCCGCACAGTTCCGCCACCAACTCCGTATGTCCTGTGAATTCAATTCCAGCCAGTGTAACAGCATATTTATTCACCGGTGCGGTAACAATAGCATCGACTGAACCGTCGAGGGCATCTCGTGTTGCCGTAACCACCGCATCATATGCGGCTCTTCCACAGGCAGCCTGCGGTTTTCCAATTTCAAACCTGCCGGGATCCAAATCGCCGACAGGCCGTATGTCTGCACAAAACCCGGGAGCAAACCGCTGTGCTGCATCAAGGATGACTGTTTCCGGACCGTACAGAACAAAAGAACAAAGTTCCCGGAAAGCAGGATTAGAGGCGACACGGACAGAAATTTCCGGACCGATGCCGGAGACGTCGCCGACGGTCAAAGCCAGTCGTGGAAGCCGTCCGTTGTTCATGATTCAATTAAAACCTTTCTCAGTGACCTGAATTGCAATTTTGAATTGCAAAATATACAATGCAGCGGCAACGATTGCAAATTTATCAAAAAAAGCCGAAAAAGCAATACGATTGTTTTTCTTGCAGTTTGCATTTTCAAAATTGTTGATTATCTTAAGGTTTAATCGATTCGGAGGAAAAGAGTTCACTCCGACTTTTTTTTAACAAAAGCCGTTTTTTCCAACTGGAAAAGAGGGCGTAACCCAACAATCAACAAAGTAAAACATGGTAACAGAAGAAAAGAATCAGACCGTCGCAGCTGTCGATCGTTATGTGGATCTGGAAAACATGCCGTCCATGGACGAACTGATGCAGTCGAGCTCCGTTAAGAGCAACTTCGTCGAAGGCAGCATTATCCCGGGAACAATCGTCGAAAAGCGCAATGATGGTGCTTTAGTAGACATCGGCTACAAAGCTGAAGGGTTTGTTCCCGCCGGCGAATTCGGGGCAAAATGGGAAGATGCCAAAGTTGGCGACTCAATCGATGTTTTCCTGGAAGAGATCGAAAATGAAAACTCCATGCCCGGCCTTTCCCTCTCCAAAGCAACTGCCATCAAAGCTTGGAACCGCATCAACGAAGAATGTGGAGAAGGCAGCATTGTCAAAGGTCTGATGAAACACCGCGTCAAAGGTGGTATCATTGTCGATATCGATGGTGTCGAAGCCTTCCTGCCGGGATCCCAGATTGATATCGGACCGGTTCGCAACATGGATGACTTCATCGGCAAAGAATTTGACGTTAAGATTTTGAAGATCAATTCCGAACGCCGCAACATCGTTGTCTCCCGCCGTGACCTCCTCGAAGCCTCCCTTGAAGAACGCCGTGCAGCTCTCCTGCAGGAAATGAAGCAGGGTGAATTGCGTACCGGCGTGGTGAAAAACATTACTGACTTCGGAGCTTTCATTGACTTGGGTGGAGTCGATGGCCTGTTGCACATTACCGATATGAGCTGGGGCCGTATCAGCCATCCCAGCGAACTGCTTGAAGTTGGCCAGCAGGTTGAAGTTGTTATCCTGGACATTGATTACAACAAGAAGCGTGTCTCTCTGGGCTACAAACAGAAGTCTCAGAATCCGTGGGACAATGTTGAAGAAAAATATCCGGTCGGCAGCCGCGTAAAAGGCCGTGTGGTCAACATTATGCCTTACGGTGCCTTTGTGGAAATCGAAGATGGGGTCGAAGGATTGATCCATTTCTCCGAAATGAGCTGGACCAAGCGGATTACCAAAGCCGGTGAAATTGTTTCTGTTGGCGAAGAAGTTGAAGCTGTTGTTCTTGAAATAGATAAAAACAGCAAAAAGATCAGCCTCGGTCTCCGCCAGAAAGAACGCAATCCGTGGGAAGTCCTTGCCGAGAAATACCCGGTCGGCAGCCATATCAAGGGCAAAGTCCGCAATATGACCAGCTATGGTGCTTTTGTGGAAATTGAAAATGATATTGACGGTATGATCCATGTTTCTGATATGAGCTGGACCCGCAAAATCAATAACCCGAGCGAAATCCTCAAGCAGGGTGACGAAGTTGAAGCCGTTATTCTGGACATCAACCCGGAACAACAGCGCATCAGCCTCGGCCTCAAGCAGTGCGAATCCGACCCGTGGGAAGGCATCAATGACCTCTACAGTGTCGGCGAGATTGTCAAGGGCAAAGTAACCAAAATCACCGCCTTTGGTGCTTTCATTGAACTGTCTCACAAAATCGACGGACTGATCCACATCTCCCAGATCAGCAAGGATCATGTTGAAAAGGTCAAAGACGTCCTCAATATCGGAGATGAAGTTGAAGCTCGAGTGATCAAAGTTGACAATGACGAACGCCGTATCGGCCTCAGCATCAAAGCTGCACAGGGAGATTTCTCTGCGGAAGATCTTGAAAAAGCTGGCGAAGAATATACTCAGGCTCTCAAGCCGGGTGACGAAATGGTCAATCTCAACGACGCTTTCGCTGATCTCTAATTCCTTCATTCCGGAATATCTGGAACCGCTTCTCTTCTGGGAAGCGGTTCTTTTTTTCTTTTATGACATTTCTCCTACCTGCCAACAAAAAAATTTCAAGAAAGCAAAAAAGAGCCGGTATTTTAAACTTTTTTTAAAGTCTAATTGTAAACCACACAAGAATTGATTATATTATTTTTTATTCCGGGGGGAAAGTATTCTCCCATAGAAGTAGACTTGCAAGCAAGATGGTAGTGCGAGAAAAATAATGCTGCTCAATCAGCATTCGGCCGTAACTGGAAATAATGCTTGCAAACGGAAAAACATGCAACACTGGGAAAGTGAAAGAATTTACCTTTGAGGAAGAAAAAAATTTCTTCTGAAATTAAATCCACAAAGTACAATGTACAATCTTCAACAGATAACAGAAAGTGTTTTGCAATGAATACCCCCAATACCATTCCTGCTGAAGAAGAGGTAGTTATTTTTGATTGCCGTCCGTCTTTCCTGTATTGCTTCCGCTGGTGGATGTTTTTTTTAGCATTGTGTGCGCTTTTTGCTATTATTTTCTTTTTTTCATCTCTGGGCACTGCGGCTTTTCTTATATTTGGTATTGGCCTTGCAATTACAGTGCTGATAGGAGGCATCTCTTCTTTTCTCTCCGCATTTTCTGTTGATTATCAGTTGACCTCTCAACGCCTTTTTATCACCAATGGAATCTTCAATAAAAGCACAGAAGAAATTGAGCTTTTCCGCATCAAAGACATTACTCTTCGCCGGAATTTTATGGAACGGATTTTCCGTGTCGGCACAATTGAAGTACTCAGCACCGATGATTCAGCCCCCAGAATCTGCATTCTTCATATCTCCAACTCTTTTGATTGCAAAGAGCAACTTCGGGACGCTGTTATCAATGCCCGCAGAGCAGCCAATCTCCGGCCGGCAGAATTTATTCAAAGCTGACTTTCTGCTTGCAAAGTAATGATATCATGCCTGTAATTGAGCATAATCGTCGCCAATTACACTTTATCCGTTTCGCCGATCAATACTGACTCACACTATTTCCCGGAGAGATTGAAATTGCTATCGGCAATCCCTGATTCAATTGGTTAATGGTTGGCGGTATTGTCATTTCTTTGTCATGTGCAGAAATTACAAAATTCTGTCCGAAAAAATTCTCTGGTAATTCACAAAAGGTTTTACACTCCGTATTTTTTCGCTGTAGAAATCTGCCTGCCTCCTGCCATGATCTTCAGTTGCCGGCGCCCTCCCCGCTA
>CALGPR010000325.1 GCA_937960425.1 uncultured Lentisphaeria bacterium | reverse complement strand
TAAAGACCAATGAAATGGAATTGACAAAATTGGATCATTACGTGTGTCCCCCAACGTTCGGCTTGGTTTGATGCAAAATTCCCGTTGAATTGGCATTGCATGAAAGGGTTTTTTATAAAGAAATCGCACGTCTGCAAATTCAAAAGCCGGTACAATCCTGGAAACGCAATGCAGGAAACTGCCCGAAGTAGAAATCATAAAAAACGATCTGTCATTCCAATCTGAGTTGAAGCACTGACCTTATCAATACGGCAACAATCCGGATATCGGGAATTTGTGAGAGGGGGAAGACACAGTCATCGCAGTCACAATTATGAAGGAAGGTATACCATCCAAATTGTGAATTAATTTCAGCAACAAGGTCTAACCGGTGGGAATCGAACAGCCAGCGATTCAACTGTATTCGGAAACTGTTGCAGGTATTTCTCTTGTGTTTATGCTCTTTTGCAAAACTTGCCTTGATCCAATTGATGTACCGAACTGGCATGCAAAAGAAAGAACACGAGAAGAAAAATGGTTTTTCTTCTTACCTTTAACGTTATTCGCCAGTCGAAACAATTTTCTAAAAATGGAAGCGCTACCGATTTTCAGCGGAAATACCGTTCTCCTGACGCTTGGGCCGAGGTAACGTCCAGGCATACGTACTGTTGCCCACCGCCATGATTGCAGCAAAGGAAAACAGCACGCCAAGCCCGTATCGAGACCATACCCATCCGCCGATCAAAGCGGCAAGCACGCTAATCAAGTGATTGACTGAAATTCCGGTAGAAAGAGTAGAAGTAACCTCTTCAGGAGAATCAGAAATTTCCCGAACGTAAACACTTGTTGCCATCGACGCGGTAGAAATGATGGCATCAAGAACAAAGGTAACAATCACCACCATACGAGCAATGTCAAGCGGAAATAATTTATCGGCAAACCCATACATCAAGCAGACAAAGAAGAGCACCACCGTATCGTAAATCATAATATTGCGGTATCCGAATTTATCAATCAATTTACCCACCATTGGCCCGCAAAAAATATTTGTCGCCGCACAACAGCCGACCAGAAGTGCCATACTTGCCGTTGTCATACCATATTCCAAGATCAAAACCATCGGAGCAAATGTCAGGAAAATCTGCTTTCGTGCTCCATAAAACAACTCTAAGACATAAAATTTCGAGCATTTGGCATTAAAGTATAACCGAGGTCGTCGTACCTGCTGTGACTCTGGTAAATTACGGGGAAAAGAAACGGCAAAAGCGCAAATGACCAACCCGGCAATTAAAAACCAGACCCACTGAAAGCAAAGCTCATAAGACACTTTGAAACAATGGCTCGCAACAAAGAATAACCCGGCAACCAGCAGCCCGCCAATCACCTGTCCGGCGAAACCGGCACTGGTCATCAATCCCAACGACGCCCCGGCTTTATCCGGCCTGGCAATATGCATCCCGATGGAGCTGCGCAGCGGCAGAAGAATATGCTCTCCGGTACTCCAAATCATGATCAAACCAATTAATGCCCACTTGGAACTGCCGACAAACATCAATCCGACAACGCCGCATAACGAAACCAGCACGCCGATCCTAAGGATTTTCCATTCACTCAAACGATGCATGACCGCCAGTATCACCACCAGCAACAGACCGGGAATTTCGCGGAAAAACTCCAATACACCACGGTCGGTTTCGTTGAAAGATTGCACTTCAACCAGATAATTATTTAACACTGCCGCAAAACACCCCAATGCCATCCCAAACAGAATCACATTCGCAAAAAAAGCACCTGCGCCATGCCGGGGCAAGAAGATTTCCCGCATTGTTTTCACTGACACCATCGTCATCGCATCGTCTTCTCCATGAAAAAATTTATTCTTCGCCGCATTTGATTAAAATTTTACTATACCATCTGAAACAATTCATTTCAATCTAAAACAGCAAGTCTTTCTCAGGGAAAAAATAAAAAACCGAAACTTTGTTAAAAAAGTTCCGGTTTTTTATTTCGGCTCCAGAAATCCCCCTTTCTGAAGCGCGAACAAGTCAGCAGGCGGCCGATCAGCTTACTGTGCTTTCTCCTCAAGTAGTTTCTGGAGCTGCTCGATATCTTTGCTATCAAGCTTGCCATTCTGCACACAAAAGCACATCAAAGACCGTACATCCGAATCAAAAAGCTGGCAAAGAAAACGATCTACTGCCTGCAAAC
>CALGPR010000324.1 GCA_937960425.1 uncultured Lentisphaeria bacterium | reverse complement strand
CTCCATAGCTGCGTTCACTGGAACGATAATTTTCTGTCTCAGCATCTTTTACTTCCTTTTTTTCGCCGCTGACGGTTAGAACGTTCTTGGCAAAGCTGATTTGCAGATCCTGCCCGGACAGCCCAGGGACTTCCATTGTGATTTCATAGGAATCTGCCAGCTCTTTCAAATCACAGTCAGGCGAAAAACGCCGCGGGAAATCTGATGGCGAAAAATAGCCGGGATGATGATTCCCGCGAAAATGCGGCATAAAAAACTGACTGGATGCCATTTCATCCATGATTTGCTGCATCATGCGGCACTGCTGTTCAAAGAATGGATCGTAACAGGAAGAAGTCCCGCAGGCACGTGAGGGAACAAAATTCAGGTTATTGAGTTCTTCTTGTGTCAAAGCTTCTGTTTCCTGTGGAGCAACAGTAGCGGAATCCGTTTCCTTTTCTGTTACGGTTGCAACCGGAGCATCAGTTTTTTCTTTTTCACCGGCCGTTGTATTAGTCTCTTCTGCCGGAAGAGTAGCCGCAATGCCTGCAAACAGAAGCAGAAGGGAAAGGGTAACTGCGTTTTTTTTGAAAAGATACATCATATCAATCCTCCATAAAGTAAAAGTATGGTTGCGTGATTTTTCAACCTTCAATAAGTATATTGCAAAAAACAGGCGCTGTTCCCTGCTGAATCGTATCTACCACACAGGGAACAGCAGTCTATGGGAACGGGATAACTTCAACAGTAAAATGGTCTGATAAAGTAACCCCGGAATTTTTATTGTTGAATTTACTCTTTTGAAATATCTTCTTTTACTTATAGAACGATAATTATTGATTTTGTTCGGATCCTCTTTGATTTAATTTGAAAAATCAGTGCAAAAAAAAGAAGCAGGCAGAAATTCCCGGGGAGAGGAGTCCCGCTTGCTTGCTTTTCAGAATAATTGACTGAAAGACGATGCGATGATATCGTCTTATCCGCCTTGTTTCCGTTTATTCCTGTTGTTTCAATTGTTCAATTGCTTCTCCCAAGCGGTCGCGGGCATCACGCATTTTTTTCCAGTCAGTCTCCCACTGAATCCGGTCCCAGCGTTCTTCGGTTTCGTAAGCCTTATAATCAAAGACAATGGAGTCAATGGTATCTTTGATCAGCGTGTTAACCTTGGCAATGGTTGCTGCGTCGCCAGTTCTGTCTGCAGTATCTTTCAGCAGTTGAATATATTCATAATCTTCAAAAGCATCCCGTAATGTTTCCATTCTCAACGAAGACTCGATTTGCGTAAAATCATCGGATGGATAAATCAACAGTCCGCATCCCCAGATACTTCTGCCATCGGCGTAGACCCAGCGAGGGACATACCGGATATTTCCTTTTTTCTCCCATCCGCAGATAGTGTGCCACAAAAAAATTCCGGAAATACCGTACTTCCACATTGTAAATCCCAGCATTCGAGTATCGTTAAGCGGCCGGTCAATAATAAAATGCCAATTCGGATACCATTCCAGAATTTCTCCGCGTTCCCGCGCCGCAGCCATTTCTTTTTCCTGAAAAAAGCCGAGTGACCAGATGTCCGTTTTCCCATAGAGTTCCTTTTTGGGCCACTTGGTTGTCATGATTTTTAAGCCCGGCGCTTTTTCCCGGATCAAGTCAGACAATTCTCCACAAAGGGCAAAGTCTTCCCAGGTCCACGGTTCATCAACCAGTGTAACACGGGTTATATCCAGATATCCTCTTGCTCGCAAATGAGCCGATATTTTTTCCAGGTAATTTCCAAAGGCAGTCCGAAATTCCTGGCTTAACTGGTATGGTTTGTCGCAGATTTTCACCCCGTACCAGAGCGATGTGACAGCGTTTACCGCTTTGGGCATTTGATATATGCCCATCAAGGGAAGATGGAGCTGCTTGATTCCGTACGTGTTGACGGCAAGATCCGCGGATCTATCGAAGTCTGTCGTATCTATTTCTATTGTGTGATCTGTATTGATTGTGATTTTTACATCACCTTTAAGGGGAGACGGGGAAAGATGCCGTTCCGCAAAAAATGCATACGCTTTCGCTTCATCAACAGGGTATTCCCACGCCGGGAAATAGGCCGAGTTATCAGTATGGAATTTTTCCGGAAGCGTGAAATCCCAGACTTTGATTTTGTATTCCGCATTGATCGGTTGGGGCAATTGATCTGCGGTAAACGAAATCGTGCCGGTATATTCCCCCGCCGGAGTATTCGGGAGTGTCTTGAGTGTAATATAATAAGCATGGGTACGTCCGGAATCGAGTTTCCTATCGTTTGTATAGGGACGTAATGGATCCGGATAATACCCCGGTTGAGCCGGGTTGACATCAAAGGCGATGGCGGCTTCGCCGTTGACAGTTGCTCCTCCGGTTGTTGTCTGGCTGATCTGGTTGATGGGAATATATTCTACAATAGAAATTTGAAGCTGATCCTGGGACATGGTATGGGTGGCGTTTCCCGGTGGGATCATTGTCAAATTAACGTTAGTAAGGTTTTGTTTCGGGGTAACTGCAATCTGGAAGGATTCACGTTCATTTTTTGCCATTGAGAGAATCGGTTGGTCTACCGCCGGATTATAGAGTGATTGTACATCGGGGGTGTCGCCTTTCATAACTTTATCCAGTGAGTGCCGGGGCCAGAGAGTCAATTCCGCGGTATCGGCAAAAGCAATGGTTTTCAGGTTGCTTCCCAGCAGGGAAAGAGGTTGTTCATGAACACCTTTGACCAGTTCTCCATGTAACCCATTCCCGGAGCTGTCACGCAAACGTTCATCTCCTGTGCCATTGAAGAGATAGGCGGCAACTGCTCCCGGCGGGCCTTGTTCTTCCATCGTCAGGGCAATCTCTGCATCAGAAAGAACTCTGTCGTAGAGATAAAAGCTGTCGATTGCGCCTTGGTAAGGATTGACGCCATCTCCGAATTGAAGCAGGTTGTTTGACGGGCTGATGTCTGAGGCAGGCAGGTCTGGATTGCATTGAGCGATATTTCGTTCCGTAATGAATTTGCCATTATAATACCCTCTGGCTGTTTTGGTCGCATAATCATAGGTGACAGCAATATGGTTCCATTCATTTTCAGGGAATTGAAATTCGGTTGGCGCCCAAACCAGATCTACACGTTTGGTTCCATAAGAGCCTTTGAAATAGATGCTGCCAGTATCCTTGTGCCGTTTGGTTAAGTAGAGTGTATTTTTATAGAAAATGGTCGCATCATGGATCCAGACTGCCGGTTTTATCCAACAGGAAACCGTAAAAGATCCCGGCAGATTTACGTTTTCACTGCCGGGGATGACCATGTAG
>CALGPR010000323.1 GCA_937960425.1 uncultured Lentisphaeria bacterium | reverse complement strand
AAAAAGGTCATTTCCGGATTTTTGGGAATTTCAACGATGACACTTTCTGCTGCACGTCCCCGGGAAACCGCATCAACCAATGTTTTGCCGTCATCAGTAATGGTTCGAAGCACGCCGTCCCGGATCCTTCCAGTCCCGTCGATGACGCAACTTGCACTGTTATTTCCGCAACGGACCAACGGCAGATTCGTTTCAACCGCCCGGAAGATACTGTTGGCAAGATGTTGCTCCGGTTCAGCACTGGTGGGATACCAGGCATCATTGGTAATTACCAGGAGCAGATTGGCTCCCAGTTGCGCTTCTGCCCGAGAAATGTAGGCAAAAATGTCTTCAAAACAGATGGAGATTCCTGCTTTGATGCCCGGTGCAATCTGCAGCGGGTTAAAGGAAGTTCCCGGAGTTAGATCTCGATTCATGTCAATGATGTCAATCACCCATTTGGGCAGGTACTTGCGAAAAGGAACATATTCCCCGAACGGCACCGGATGGGTTTTGTAAAAATAACCGGCAAGTTTGCCTTCTGGGGTCAATAAGAAAGCACTGTTGTAAGTTGCATATTCTTCTTCTGGAGTTGTCGGAGGCCCATAGTCAATGGTACCGAAAAGAAAAGGGGTTTTATACTTTTCAAGCATTTTCATAACCGCCATGCGGTATTGAATGCAGAGCAGCTGGTTGACTCGGAAAGGGAGCGGCACTGCGGTTTCCGGCCAGACCAGGAGATCCACTTTTTCCCGGGATAATAAATCATCAGAAAGTTGCATGCAGATATTCAATGCTTCAACGGCTTCAGCATCCGTGGCACTTCTGCGTTGGGAAATGTCGCACTGCACCAGTCCCAATTTCAGGATTGTAAAATCTTCTGCAGGCTGTTTGGCTGCATTAAGGAGTTGCATTGCTCCATATACGGCGCATCCCATGAAAAGAAGCAGCGCAGCAATGAATGCCCATGGGCGACGGTAACGGCTTCTGGAATCGGTCAGCAGGCTGTTCCGGATAGCAAGGGCGATTGCCGTGTTCATAAAAACCAGCAGGAAAGTCAATGCGTTTTGACCGGTGATAGAAACGATCTGTATCAACGCGATATTCTTCCATTGGGAAACGGAAAGATCATTCCATGGCAATACATTGCAGCGCCAGTGCTCTGTAACAGTGTACGCGGCGGCAACTGTTGCAGCAAAGAGAATTTCCCGGAAAATTTGTGGACGGTAAAAATTTCGCTCAATATCACAGCCTCGGAGTTGGATATCCACTGGGATCAGGAGATAGCGAAATGCCGGACGGATGATGACAAAAAAGCAGATTACGTATAGCGACAGAATCGGTGCCATTAAATATGGCAACCCGCCCTGGATTTCGCGGAGCCAGTAAAATGAAGGGAATGCCCAGCCGATTCCGAAGAGAAACCCGGTTGCTATTGCCCGTTTAATTCCGCCGTTCATGCAGTAATAAATCGGCCATACCAAAGCAATGTAGGCAAGAACACTCCAATTTAGCGGTGGAAAGGCACAAGCCATAAATATGCCGCAGAGAAGATTTGCTGCAGCTGCTGTAAGCCACCGCCATGGCGACAAGATAACAGCTTCATTGACGACGGGAGCAGAATTTTTTTCCCTGCGAACTGAAATGATAGTTTGAATGTCCTTGAGCATACCGGAAAGGATTCTCCTGAAATCAATCGAAACAGCGAAAAACAATACGAAACCGATAATTCATCGGAAAAAAGCGGCTTTCCACTGCGAAAAAACGTTTTACTCTTTGAATTATTTCACGTCGGGTGGTAATGTATCACTGTTTTACATCAATGTAAACCCGGAAGCATGAAAAATACCGCAGCACTGGACTGTTTGTTTCCGTTGAAACTGTCTTTTTTGCTGTTAAGTGCAAATATCATCGGAACAGTGCCGGATGGATGGTAAGAATGAATATTTCTGATTGTTTGGAGTATGACCATTTGGTCATTGGCAGCGGCTTGGGCGGTTTGTCAACTGCATTACGTCTGGCTGCCTATGGGTTCAGGGTCGCCGTGATTACCAAGTTGGCGATTGATGAATGCAATACCCGCCATGCGCAAGGGGGGATTGCCTGTGTTACCGATGCGATGGATACCTTTGATGAGCATGTCGAAGATACTTTGAATGCTGGCGGCAGGCTTTGCAAGGAAGATGTTGTCCGCAAAATTGTTGAAACTGGGCCGGAAGTGATTCATGACCTGATTGAGATGGGCGCACACTTCACGACTCGGGCTGAACTGGGTGCTCAGGATGCTCATTCCGATGAGCTGGATCTGGGACGCGAAGGCGGGCATCATAAGCGGCGTATCCTTCATTCCGGTGATATTACCGGCGCTGAAGTGGAACGGATTCTGGTCGAGCAGGTGCGTCAGCAGAAAAATATTGATGTCTTTGAATATCATAATGCGATAGACTTGATCAGTACTGCCCGTATCGGGCTGCCGGGGGAGAACCGTTGTCTTGGTGCATATGTTCTGGATAGTAAAAACAATATCATCAAGACATTTCGTGCTCTTACGACGACATTGGCCTGCGGGGGGGTCGGTAAAGTTTATCTCTATACCAGCAATCCGGATATTGCTTGCGGCGGTGGCATTGCCATGGGCTATCGAGCCGGGGCAAAGATTGCCAATATGGAATTTATCCAGTTCCATCCGACAATTTTGTACCATCCAACCATGCGTTCATTCCTGATCAGTGAAGCAGTTCGCGGCGAAGGTGCGGTGCTGAAATCACGTACTCCCAATGGGGAATACGTTGAATTTATGCAAAAATACCATCCGATGAAAAGCCTTGCACCTCGCGACGTTGTAGCCAGGGCAATAGACAATGAAATGAAACGTTCCGGGCAAGCTTGTGTTTATCTGGATATCCGTCACAAAACAGAAGCAGAATTGCGGTTACGTTTCCCGAATATCTTTGCAAAATGCCTCGAAGTCGGCGTGAATATGGCGAAAGACCTGATTCCTGTGGTACCCGCAGCTCATTATTGCTGCGGCGGGGTCAAAACCGATGTTAATGGCTATACAGGGATTCATGGACTGTATGCGGTCGGAGAGTGTGCCTGTACCGGGCTGCATGGGGCGAATCGATTAGCCAGTAACAGTTTATTGGAAGCATTGGTTGTGGCAAAATTGCTGTCACTTCATGTTGTCGATTCTTTGCCCGAGTTGGAAAAGGCACCATCAATGGATTCAGTACCGATTTGGAGCTGTGGGAATGCAACAGACTCCGATGAACAGGTGGTGCTTTCTCATAATTGGGATGAAATCCGTCGTTTCATGTGGGATTATGTTGGTATTTATCGGACTGACAAACGCCTGGAACGGGCCAAAGCCCGTATCAAATTAATTCGTAAAGAAATAGAAAAATATTACTGGGATTTTCACGTGACTACAGATTTGCTGGAGTTACGGAATATTGCGACAGTGGCTGAATTGATCATTGATTCTTCGTTGAGCCGCAAAGAAAGTCGTGGGTTGCATTTTAATGCCGATTATCCGTGTCTGGATCCGGATTTGGACGGCGTTGATACAGTTTTACAGCGGAATTTTCGTTACTATGATTGAGCGTCTGGTTGTTGCGCAGCCTATTTGTAATGTTGTTGCAAAACTTCAAAATGCGGGATATGAGACTTATGTTGTCGGCGGTGCAATTCGTGATTTGTTGCTTGGGCGTGTCCCCAAAGATTATGATATTTCTACCTCGGCAACTCCGGAACAGGTGAGGGCGGTTTTCGGACGGCGTTCAGCCCGGATTATCGGCAAACGTTTTAAACTGGTACATCTGATGATGGGGAAGGAGATTCTGGAAATCAGCACCTTTCGCCAAGCCCCGGATAATCAGTTGCCGGAACATCTTCTGAGCAAACGGCGCTTTTTGCCGAGCAACATGATTTTGGATGATAATCAGTTTGGTACTTCCGAAGAGGATGCATGGCGACGAGACTTTACAGTGAATGCACTTTTTCTGGATCCCATTGCCGGAAAACTGATCGACTATACCGGGCGTGGGGTTGACGATATTGTCAATGGCGTAGTACGTGCAATCGGAGACCCGAAATTGCGCTTCGAGGAAGATCCTGTGCGGATTTTACGAGCGCTAAAGCTGGTCGGTCAATATGGTTTCCTGCCGGAACCAGGGACAGAGCAGGCAATTCGTGAATCGTTGCCGTTGATTCAACACGTCGTTCAATCCCGCTTGACGCTTGAGTTGGAAAAAATTCTGAAATCTACATATTGCCACAGGATTTTGAAGGCATTTCAACGATATGGTTTTTTGCGTTTTTTCCTCCCTTTTTTTGCTGATAATTGGGATACACCGGAAATGCAATACGCGTTACAACTTTTGATTGAACGGAATATCCGAATTGAACGAGGTTGTTATCGCAATAGTATTTCAATTGCTATTGCGTCACTAATGTTGCCGTTTGTGGAGCGGCAACAGGGAGGACGGCGCGGAGAATTGTGGCAGAGTGGAAATCTTTCCATGGGGGAAATTCAGGATTTGATTCAATTGGCTTTTGCTCCCCACGGGATGATTAAACGTCTGGTTTTTTCTGCATGTCGAATTCTCTTTACACAGCCGATTATGCGGCATTGTGAAAAGCAGAATGTTATCATGCAGTCTCGAGGGTACAGCCATGCCAGGGAATTTTTGATGATCCAGAATGATATTGTCTGGCATCAAGATAAACTGGAAGAGGTATGGCACTGTGTCAAAGCACCTCCTGTCAGAGGATCTCGCAGTAATGCCAGCGGTGCCCGTCTCCGGAAGGAATGTACTCCTGATAAGAATATAGAGAATAATCGCCCGCGTCGGCGTCGGCGGCAGCGGAAACAAGCACCTGCCGCTGCTGAATCGTCATAAAGGGAAAAGGAGATTTCTTTCCTGTCTATTTGTCTGGTCAATGAGTAGATTTGCTGGAGGAGAAAGGATATATTCCCGAAGAGAACCATTGGCTGAAGAGGGGTATAGCATGCTTTTATTACGAAGAATTTCCAATATCGATCGGCATTATGCGCATTTTAAGCGGTATGTACAGATCATCGATCAGTTGGTCCGTTTCGGATTTACTGATGTGGTTATGATGCTCCATGTCCGTGTGCCACATTTCCGAAAAAAAGAAAAGAGCAGCCCATTTGTTTCCCGCCCGGAACGGGTGCGGAAACTGCTTGAAGCATTAGGTCCTACCTATGTAAAATTGGGACAAATTCTTTCTACCCGTCCCGACCTGATTCCATTAGAATATGTCAATGAATTCAGTAAATTACAGGATAAAGTTGACGGGTTCCCATTTTCTCAGGTCGAGGCAATCTTTAATGCGGAATTCGGGTGTTCGATTGACCAGATTTACAGCTCTTTTGAGGAGCGTCCTTTTGCTGCTGCGTCTATCGGGCAGGTGCATCTTGCAACATTGTTGAATGGAGATGAAGTTGTTGTAAAAGTGCAACGACCCGGGATTCGACGTAAAATTGAGATTGACTTGGAAATTATGTACCACATTGCTGCCCGGATTGAGAAATCTGACCACGATCTGGCATTACTTCACCCAACGATGATTGTCGAAGAATTTGCTCATGTGTTGCGCTTGGAGCTGGATTATATGGTTGAAGCGGCTCATGCAATTCGCTTTGCTGAAGAAATGAAAATGCAGGATGGTGTGGTTGTCCCCAAAATCTATGAAGAACAGAGCTGCAGCCGTATTTTAACGATGGAATGTCTGCATGGAGATTCCGCACGTCTGGTGATTGATGACCAAACGGTTGCCCGGAATTACAATTTGCCGCTTGTTGCCCGGCGTGGGGCTAATGCCGTATTGGAACAGATTTTTCATTATGGTTTTTTTCATGCGGATCCGCACCCCGGCAATATTATTATCA
>CALGPR010000322.1 GCA_937960425.1 uncultured Lentisphaeria bacterium | reverse complement strand
ATTCTGCCATGGTTCGACTCCAGGAATCAACCGCCTGGCCATCGCGGGTAAAGGTATACAAATTGGTGACCAGTTCATCTCCAGCGGCTAACGCCTTCTGCGCCGCATCAAGCCATTCACGGTTTTCCTCCGCTGTCGGCAACGCCGAAACTGCTGCAATCTGAGCAGATAACAGTTGGGTCATCGCATAATCATCCAATCCATCGCGGAAGTTCTCCAACCGCAGACTTGGCATCAGCAATCCGTTCGGGCCCGGATAAAACCAGGATCCATCTCCGTTGTATGTCGAAAAACTATGCGGATTCCATCCGGTAAAAGGACCGGAAACAATCGGTTGATTTTCGCGCCAGTAAGTTGTTTCGTAGAAAAGAAAACCATCAGGACGATACTTCGCAGTCACTGCCCCCATCAGTAAACGGGCTTCCAAAGGCTGATCTTCCAACTGCATTCCAATAAAAGGCGCCGTCGGATCACAACTGGTATACCACCATACTTTATCGCCATTCTTACGGGCGCCGTCAACAACATCGGGCGTATACTTCGGAATCAATGGGCACCACCAGTCAACTGACTGGACAGCAGAGTTCGTGCCAAGACTGTAATCGTAGGCCGTTGTCATAATTGGAACTTCCGGAAAGGCTTCGTGCAGCCGGGCGGAAACAGTTTCCAGCGCAGGAAAGAAGGCTTCGGTCATTTCGTCAAATCCGTATAAATACGCATGTTCGATCAATCCCGCTGCCTTGATCACGTCGTAATGTGGTTTGATCGCGTTGACCAGCCCTTCTGCGGCGGCTTCCGCATTCTCCGGATTTGCCTGAATATAACGCAGATTGATCCCGCCAAGCATTTTGCGTTCATGCAATTCTTTCAATAGTTCCACGTCATTCGGCTTCTCATTGTAAAAGTGATCCAGCGTAATCCGGAACTGTTGCAAAAATTCAGCTGCATAACGCCTGTCGGCATTCTTTTCTTCTTCGCTCCGATCTAAATTGAAACGCGGATAGGTCGTCGTGATCGTCAGTGGTAACATCGAACGTGTCGGCAGATCAAACTGATAAACACGCAGAGAAAGGGGAATTTCTGCAAGTTTTTTCCCGTCGGCAGATACATCAATCATGCCATTGTAAACACCGCTTTTCTGCCCCGGTTTGGTGACAATTGTGCCAAGAAAGCCCTGTGCAGTATCCCGAGGCACCATTGCTGAATCCATAAATGACAGGACAACATCGGGAGTCCAGCCCAGGTATCCAAACTTGTGTCGGGAATATTCATTGACCGCGACATGTCCGACTGGAGCCACCGTGATGGATTGAGCATCCAGAACCTCTCCGGCATTGTTTTTCAGTTCTCCTACAGAGACAGTGACCTTCTCAAGGTCATTGGCAAAAGGTAATACTGCGATTTGAAATGATCCTCGATCATTTCCCGCCAGCCCCAGATCAACTGCTGTTGCTCCGGTAAGCGGCAAAGGCATATCATAAGGATAGATACGATCTCCGGAAAGCGCGGATGCCACCAGTACGTCCGGCGCGTCAACGGGAAGATATTCCGCCAACTGCAAAGCCCGGTCAAGGTTAGCTTCCAGTTTCTGCCCTCCATCAAGGCGGAGATATTCTTTTTTTAATGCGTCCAGAGACTTTTTTGCAGCTTCCTGCTGCCGGGTAAAATACGCTGACAATACCGGATTGCTCTGGTATTTTTCAATCACCGGTGCTAACAAATCGAATTTTGTCTGAATCCGCCCCAATGTTTTGGCCTGATCCAATTTCACCGCTTCGACAAATGATGCCGGCAATTCCGGGGTTGTTTCCCCGCTTTTGACCAGACGGAGGTTATCCGCATAGATTTCAAAGGGCGTATTCGGGCATTCGGTAAAAATTGCATACTGTTTAATTTTGTCCAGTGCAATCCCTTTTTCTTTGGCCGCTGACATCAGCAGTTCCACTCGGCCAAAGCTGTGTGGTTGGAGAATCACTTCGCCGTTAATGGTATTGTTTTCGGTATCTCCAAATTCAACCAGAACTTTTTCTACACCATCGGTTGGGTTGTAAACGTCAAGAACGAGTTTTTCGTATTCTGAAAAATCGGTTATTTCCGGCTTATTGAAATGAAGAGATGGCCATTCCCGGGGATTTTCTCCCCATGCCGCAGAAGTCATATATAAGCTTTTTTCCCCTTCAGTGGCAAATTTATCGGAATACTCAAAACTTCCATTTTCCATCGCTTCCCATTCACGTTCCTGCTCAAAGCCATCCAATAAAGTAGCTCCCTGTACCGCCGTCGCTGCTGCCGATACCATGAGCAGCGTACTCATTAATGTCCTGTTCGTGTTCAATGTTTCTCTCCGTTTGGTTAGCCTGTCGATTTCCTCTGGGGGGAGAGGGAATAGAAGTCTCCCTCAAAAAAACAGTCTTTGTTTTCTGTACTATATCTGTGTTCCTTCAAAGTACAAGTTATTATTCCTCGTTCTATCTTGAGAAAATAATACCTTTCAGCCTTTTGAGATTTGACTATTGCCGGAAAAATAGTACCCGTAAAAACAGTTGTAAAATTTATATCTGTATCCGATTCATAAAAAAAAGAAAAAGAACTGGAAAGGAA
>CALGPR010000321.1 GCA_937960425.1 uncultured Lentisphaeria bacterium | reverse complement strand
TTGTACTTCTAAGTAAAATTAAATGGTTACTGTTTACTGAATTTTACGGTTTATTTTTGTTTTTGATAAGCGATTTATCTTTTTTTGATTCATTCCTCCGATTGCATTATAGAGCTTTTCCGTACAGACAGAGATGGTAAAATACCTAATTTGTTGACTATAATATACTTCTGGTAGCAATGGTGTTCTATTTTTGAAGGTGAGAATAAAATCTTTTGAGGTCATTGAATATGATTTCTTATGGAATCTGACCGCTACTTCTGTCCTTGCACGAAGCTTTTATGCTTGTTATTGAGAAAAAAGAAAATCGTCATTGGGGATATGCTATGGTGCGTCCTCGAAATGAAAAAAGCGTTGCTTTGAAAATGGCTGCCGCTGGAATGCCATATTATTTGCCGTTGATTACCAATCATGATTTGAATAAGCATAAAAAAGACAAACCTTCAGTCCCAATGTTTTGTGGGTACATTTTTGTTTGTTTGACTGCGGACGAACGTCGGGAGTTGAGCCGCGAAAATGCAGTGCGGCGTATTTTTCTGTTTGAGTCCTATGAAGAAGAGAACTTGATTCGAGAATTGAATGTGGTTCGGACTTGTGAGCAGCTTTCAAAGGAGCGGCAATTGATTGTTAATCCTGGATTGGTTCCGGGAGATTGTGTTTTATGTAAAGCAGGGCCGTTGAAAGGGGAATATGTCATTGTTCAGAAACGTTCTGATGAGGTTTCTTTTATTGTGAATTGGAATTGTTTTGGCAGGTCTTGCGAAATTAGATATCCTGCAAATGCTTTGGCCGGCAATGGCGTTTGATCGATTATATCGATGGCTATAGATAACTCTGAAAAAAACTTTACTCTGTTGACGTAGAGAATGTGCCGTTTGGTGTATCACAACTTGGTTATCATTTTATGGTATGATTCATGTTGGATACAAAAGAAATAATAGTTCCGTAACAAAATACGAAGGAGAAAAATCTATGGAGAAACAAAAAGAAATTTTTGCTGACGGAATCGGACAAATTCATTTTGCGGGTGGGATGGTCAGGTTTGATTTCATGACATTACAGCCGCAAGAAGGAAAAGATCCTGAAGCCGCACCATCTCTGCGGATCATTATGCCGCCTCAAGGGTTTCTGGGGGCCTTTAATTCCATGCAACAGTTGATTGACAAACTATTGGAAGCTGGCGTCTTACAGAAAAACGAAAAATAACCATCACAGACGTGTCATTCACGAATGGTGTCGCATAGATCAATGGGTTCGAAAATACGGGAAATTGTTTATTCACGATATATCGAGATACATTGAATGGGAGCGCGAATGTTTGATAACAGTTACAATCTGGTGAACACAAATTTTTCTGTAAATTTGTGTTTTTCGGCGAAGGAGCCGTATGATTGCGGGTTGCGAATTGTTGTAAAAGGGAAATTGGAAAATCCGCTTTTTGAGATTGACAGAAAGCAGCAATTAATTTTCCATTTCACTGTGGAACATGGTGGGGCAGCTGCATTATGGAAAATTCATCCCTGCCATTTTTCTTGGATATATACACAAGAAAAAGCGGTGACTGCCTCTTCCTGTCGGTATGCTGCAAAAGCTGCCGGTTCCGGGAAAAATAAGCCAGTTCCAACACCGATTCAACTTGGAAAAACAACAGTTATAACTAAACAAGCATTGAGAATTTGATCAAACAGACAAAAGGTAACGATTATGTCTACAAAGATTCAAGTCAATTGGCCGAAAATCTGGGAAGAATTTATGCTTCCCACAGAGTTGTTTGATATCACAATCACAGCAAATGACATTGCCAACGGATATCTGGATTTATATGCTGTGGCAAGTGATGCATCCAGTGGTGCTGTTTTAGCTGCTGTCGATTTCGGGCGCGGTACTGCCGCGGCAGATGTCGATGTATATGGCGGAAACAGCGAAGAAAATTTTACTGGCAATATCTATATTAATGCAGTTGGAAGCGGGAAAGTAAATTCCGTTTTCGGAGGAGCTTACGGAAAAGACGTAACTGGAGACATCTATTTCAGTGTCAGCGGCGCAAATGTTGCTGGTGCCATTTATGGCGGCGGTCAATATACTCGTTCGGGCGGAAATGTCAAAGGAAATGTTAACTTGTACTTGGAAAATGTCTCGGCCAATACGGTTTTGGGAGGCAGTCAGCAGGCGTCAGTTGCCGGCGCTGTTGCCATAACTATTGCCGGTAGCAGCACCAGCATCAATACCGTTTATGGTGGTGGATATGGCATTCGCTCCAGTGTGGATAGCGTTTCGATTTCCATTTCAGCCGAAGCAAATGTCAATACTGTTTATGGAGGTGCGGCAGATCAAGGAACAGTAGCGAATGATTCCAAAGTTGTTGTTGATGGCGCTTATATTGTCAACGTCTTCGGCGGAGGAAATCGAGGCATTGTTAACGGGACGGCGTATACTGTCCTGAATCCGAACTCGACAGTGGTCAATCTTTATGGGGGCGGTGTCGGAATCAGTGGAAATACAAATATTTCTGTCGTTGCCTCTACCGTTACCAATCTTTATGGCGGCGGTCTCACTGGCGATGTCAATGGAAATATTACAATTGCCGTGACTAACTCTACTGTCACTACTCTGGTTGGCACAATGGAAGTTGTCGATTATAGTATGCGCTCCAATAGTGTTGTTGACGGGGATATTTCGATTAATCTTACGGATACGACGATTGCCAATGCATTTTATGCGGCAGGTTATGCAGATGTTCTGGGGACAGTGTCTCTTACAATAAAAACAACCCCGAATGTTTCAGGCGGAGTTGCTCATTATGCACCGATTCATGTCGGCACTCATACTACTTTTGCAGGAACCAATACGGGGTATAGCTCCAACAATTTAAATTTGACTCTTGATGGCGGGATATTCAGTTTATTCCTGAATCCCGGTAATGTTGTTTCTGCTGCGAATACTTCAGAAACTACCGGGACAATTACTGTTACTCTGAAAAATCAGGCTCAGCTTCTCAGCGGTATGGCTCTTGGTGGGTATGCGGCTGTTGCCGGAGCAACAGTTAAGACCAATGCCACTCATTTGATTCTTGATGGTGCAGTTGTTTCTGTGAATCTTTATGCTGGCGGCAGAACCCATGATGCAACCTGGAACGATATTGATAGTGCGAGGGCAATTGTCGGGTCAACACAAATTGATGTTCTTGAAGGCAAATACGGTTTCATTTATGGTGGCGGTGCTGGTGCAGGTTCTACAGTGACCAACGGATCGGTAATCAATGTTTCCGGTGGATCCGTTAATGGCATTTACGGGAATAGCTGGAGTTCCGGTAAACTGGAAGGCGGTACAGAAATTAATATTTCCGGCGGTGATGTCGCAGTCGTGAAGAATAGCGATGGAACTTATAAAGCATCTGCTGCTTACATGGTCTTAGGTGGCGGCGGATATACTGATTATTATAATGCCGGTGAAGTCTTCGGTGGTACAGAAATCAACATTTCCGGCGGGAATGTTGGTAATGTTTTTGGTGGCGGCTACAGCAAAGTTGAAGGCGGAACCTCTATCACTGTCAGTGGGGGAACGGTTTGGGGTGTTTTGTATGCCGGCGGCCGTCCGGATGCGAATACCCAAGGATTACTTGGCGATGCAACGGTTACGTTTAAAGGGACAGCACAGGCAAAAAGTATTGTCAGCGGGAACAATGTCGGTAGAGAGTTAGATGGAAAACGGTCTTTTGTTTTCGATAGCTATACCGCAGATTTCGAAGGGGATATTCGTGACTTTGATTCGGTTACGATTCAAGGGCAGAGCACCGTTACAATCCTTCAGGAACAGGATGCTTCTTTGCAAAATGCACAGTATGTTTTTGTCCTGGATGCTCTGAACAGTAACAATTCTGTTGCCATGTTGACATACAGTACCGCTATGGCTGTTTTCAGTTCCATCGATTTGCAAGTCAACAGTGATCAGGATACTGGCAACTATAAATTGGTGAATGCCGATACTGACTATACGGATACCGTATTTACAATTAATGGTGCCGATGTCGGATTGAAATTCAATGAAACTGTGTATGTTGGAAATAAGGCTTATACGC
>CALGPR010000320.1 GCA_937960425.1 uncultured Lentisphaeria bacterium | reverse complement strand
GCAGAAACATAACAATTGCCATAGCGGCAATCGCACCAAAAAGATACCCCGGATCGTTCATTACGATAAAGTCTCCACTCTTTTTTTTCTGCAATAACGCATTATCAACAAGATAATAATGATTGTCGCAATGGCTGGAATCATCATGGCGTTTACTCCAAAAAGCAATCGGCAACTTAATGTAATACACCCACCGAGTAATGCGTAAAGTCGATTTTCCGGTACCCGACAAAGTTCCGTCAGAATCACAATAAAAATCGCTGTCATGGTGAATTCAATTCCCTTCGAGTTGAACTCAAGATATGTTCCCGCCAGCGTTCCGAGCATTCCTCCACTAATCCAATACAGATGATTCAACCCGGCAAGCAATGCCATAAATTTGCCCGGATCCGCACCTCGGGGAATTTTAATCGTGCACAACAGCGCATAAGTCTCATCAGTTAAGGTAAAAATTAAATAAGGTTTGAGCCATTTTAACGATTGAAATTTTTCAAAGAGAGACAACCCATAAACAATGTGCCGGATGTTGATTAAAATAGAAAGTACGATGATTTCCATAATCGGCATGTGGCTGGATAGCATCATAACTGCGGCAAATTGCATGCTGCCTCCGTAGACAGTCAAACTCATGATGCCAGCCAACCAGAATGGGTATCCCGCTTTGCCGAAAAGAACCCCAAACGCTGTACCCAGTGCCAGATACCCTGCCAATACGGGCAAAGAAAGAAAAAACGCTTCTTTGAAATAATATCGCTTCATAAAAAAGAAAACTCCTCCCAGGCCAGGAGGAGTGTTTTTATACGGAATTTGTAACGTTATTTGCGTTCGGTAAAAAGAAGATTATAAACAAGCCCGGCAAGAATTGCGCCAATAATTGGGATCAGCCAGAACATCCAGAGTTGTTCCAATGCCCAGCCTCCAACAAAGAGGGCAGGTCCAGTACTACGTGCCGGGTTGACAGATAAGTTAGTCACAGGAATTCCAATTAAGTGAACGAGAGTCAGCGCCAGCCCGATTGCAGCTGGAGCAAAGCCTTTAATGGCACGGTTGTCCGTTACTCCGAGAATAACAAAAATGAAAAAGAAAGTAAGAACAATTTCTGAAATTACCGCAGCGCTTAATGAGTACCCGGAGGGAGAATGCGCACCATATCCATTTGCCGCAAAACCAGATGCCGCCAAATCGAAATCAGGCAAGCCTGTAGCAATTGCATAAAGGGCTGCCGAAGCAAGGATTGCGCCAACAACCTGTGCAATAATATATGCAGGGAGTTCTTTTGCCGGAAAGCGTTTGCCGATGCAGAGGCCCACCGACACAGCAGGATTGAAATGCCCTCCGGAAATCCATCCTACAGCATAAGCCATGGTAAACACTGTCAGCCCAAATGCAAGAGAAACTCCGGCATTACCAATGTAACTTCCTGCAAGAACTGCACTTCCACAGCCTCCGAAAACTAACCAGAATGTGCCGAATAGTTCGGCAACAGAGCGTCTACCTAAATCCATATCCTACTAACTCCTTGAAATAACATTTTTGGTCATCATACTGTCCAGTAATATAGAAGAAAAATGAAAGATTTCAAATCATAGTTGTTCCCTGTTGCAGCGGAACTATTGTTTTATATATGTGTTTTTTCTTGCAATACACAAACGCTATCGCCTGGAAATTACTGTTAATTACTGCTGTTTCCCTGAATCGAAAAATAATGTTAAATTTTTCTGTGCTGAAGGGTAAGACAATTTGAATCGTTGTGTACCAGAGTCTCCGGATTCCGGAAGCCATTCCGGCTGTTTGGCGTCGGAACTCTCCGGAAGGCTGATGCAGTAGTCTGGAATCAAGCGGTTCAAGTTTTCCGGTAAACTACCATGAATATTGCGATAACGGGCAATGTCAAAGGCTATAGAGAGCAATTCCGCTGCATTTTCTGCCGTGTCAAGTCCAGAAACAATAGAGGAAAAAGTGTTCAGAGGTGTTTTTTGCCGAACGAATAGCGGATTTTGCGTCATTTCCAAAAGGTAAGCCTTAGCCGCAATTGTTTGCTCGACTGGGCTATCGGAATTGGCAAGAATGTTGAGGAGATTCGCCAGTTTCAGACGTTGATCAATAAATTTCGGGTATAGTTCTTCTGAGATGTTGATTTTTTCCGGGAGTTTTTTTAGCACTCCAGGAGAAAATAATTTTGCAGTTCCTTCCGGATCTTTTGAATAGGCATCAATAATCAGCTCACATTGTAAAAGTTCATAAATAAAAGCATGGCGAAGCAGCATTCGATATTCCGGAAGTCTTTTTTGAAACGATTTTTCTGTCAACATCTTCTCAGAAAGTAACCCTTGAGTAACTGCCCATCCCCAGAGTTGGAGACGCATCATTTCACAATGACAAGCAAGCAATACATGGTTAACAAAAGGTTTTTGGACAATTGCATCGCGCAGGTTGGCAATTCTGTTGTCTGCGATAAGCATCCCTGCATCGTCAAACTTTAATGCACTTTCAACAAAGTCTGCTCCCGCAGCCGCGGCAAGGCCCTGAAGCCGTTCATAGGAGCGTAAATCCATAATTTCAGATAAATTTCCACTGGCATCCAAAGCAATTTGCGGGAGTTGTGAATCCAAAAGGTTCATTGCACTGCCGCGCGAGGCGGGAGGAACATGGACACCATAGAACTCAAAATTTGTATTGACTTGCAAGTCCTGGTTGGTCCACGGCAGCTCTTTTACCGTATCGGCAGATAGAAGACTACCATTTAAAAGAGACTTCCACGGTTCATCTTCTACAGACTGTCCGATTGCCAGAAATTCTGCCAATGCTTCCGGCGTTGCCAAAAAACGGGTTGATTCAGGATTTTGATCCAAAAAAGAAGATTGCACCATATCAGCGCAATGGCTGGACAAAATCTGCTTGGCTGTCTGATTTTTGATTTCATCCTGTTTACTGCATCCACCACAAAGCAACCCAATTGCCAGGAGTGGTAAAATGGTTTTGAGAAAACTGTTCATAAAATACAAATCCTTAACCGTTAGCTTGTCATAGTGCGAACAATTGGTCAAACTTTAAAACTCCGGAGTGAACAACTTTCCATTTGATTTCGCGGTCTGCTCCAGAAGTTTCAACTCATGCCGTTTCCGGCAGAAGGTTTAGCGGCAGAGCGTCGGTTTCGGTCGCGGTATCTCCCATGGGGTGGCGCTTTGAAACAACGTATAAATCATAATCAGGCAACAACGCTCTGCCGTTGATTTAAAATTTTTTAAGATATTGCAGTTGCTTCACGACCGTTTCTACGCAAAGTAGTCTTAGTAAACCTTCATCATTATAATTCGCGTCAGGGGAAAAACAAGAGTACAATCGAAAAACTTCAGAACATTTTTTTCATTTCTTTTCGAGGAGCTCTGTTGTTTTACTTTCCGGTACCTGTCTGAAAATTAGACACGGGCCATTGCTTAATTACACTTCGGGCGAAACCGTGAGATAATTCCATGGGGCGCGCAACATGTCCTATCCAGAGGAAAGACTATGCCAACCACAACTTTTTTCATTCTGCAACCATAATACGGTACTTGGAAGGATCTTTGGGCATAACGATACCACCGCCATATTCCACGTAATTCTGATTACCGTCAAAGTCAAGGTCATGGATCAAAAGGGAAAAACCGACACAGTCTCCTCGTTGAAACGGCGTTGCCACGCCAATGACTTCCCAGGGAATTGTCAGTTTGTACTGAGTAACTTTATTGACACGGGACACATCTACTCCGATATTCTTCGCTTCTCCAGCTGGGGAGAGATCATGTTTATCCCGGTGATAAGCCTTTGCTCCATATTGTGTCAGTGCAATATCCAATTCATTCCGATTTTTAGTCCCGAAATCCTCTGCCCGCTGAAATGCAATCTGAATACAATCAGCGGTAAACAGTTGATCCAGAAACTCTGGAGGAACATGTTCATCATCTGATACTTCGACCGTTAAGTAAAAATTCCGGGGATCGTAAGTGGTCTGGATGGTAACAGAAAGATCTTCAGCGCCTCGATACGATCTTTCCGGGACAGAGAAAAGATCACTGCCATGACCTATGGTAAATCGTGGAATTTCCCCTTGTGCGAGATAAAGAATACCACCACGGGTCGGAAATTTCGGTTTTTCTTCTCCCACTCGGTCAGGAATTGAGCGGGCAACAACTTTTTCCACCTGCAAATTGTCAAGCGTTCCGGTTAGAAGGCGAACTTTCCCGTCAACTGTCATTTTCACTCTGCCAACGCCAAGTTCATTACGTGCCGGGTCAGTCATATCTTTACCTCCCCAAGCCAGAGGCAGCTCTACCATGCCGGCGATACGCTGTTGCGTCACTGGTTCTGACGCATCATAAAGCGATACATCATATTCAGTCTTCTCATCAGAGCTCCACATTGCTACTACCGTTTGCTTATCAGGCATTTTGAAGCGCAAACACCAAAAATCCGGATATTCGTTGAACACAATTCTCCCTTGGTATTCACCGAATTTAACAATATCGGCTATGTCAGCAAGCACATGGGCAGAAACTTTGGGCGTCAATGACAGGCGGGTCAATCCGAAACGGTCTTCGTTGAGTATGGCATTTTCTCCGTCATCTTGAAAGTCATACCACCACAAACCTTTGATGAATGGAAGAGTGCGCGCAAGAAGATAAAGGCGGGCAAGGTAATTTGCGGATTGTTCTTCTGACAACCCGAGTTCATTTCTCTGAGTTGGATAGCCCATTTCTGTAATTAACAGCGGAAAATCCTGACCGTCATTATAATTGTGAATCATCTCCCTGACTCCGAGCATTCGCTGGTAC
>CALGPR010000319.1 GCA_937960425.1 uncultured Lentisphaeria bacterium | reverse complement strand
GTGGGTTCCCCGTTTTGGTGCGGCGGGATCCGCAGCGGCAATGGCTCTTTCTGCTGCGTTTTTACTGCTGCAGACTCTGCTGTTTCCCCGGACACGAGATCTGGGGAAGTTGATTTTGTCTTCGCTATGGTACCTGCCAAGTGTTCTCAAAGGAATATTTACTTCAAAGGCAGGTTCTGGGAACGAATGATGTGGTTCAAGAAGCGGTTGACCCGGGTGAGATAAACTTCATCCGTGCGCGGGAAAGGGGTTCCGTCAACGCCGGCAGAAATGATACTTTCAATTGCTGCTGTCCGCGCATCTGCTTTCGGATCGGATTCATCGGGAACCGGCAGCAGACCGTTTTCATAAAGGAAAACCATTTTTACCGCAATACTTGCCGCAGTTTCATTCCAGATTGCTGCAGAAGGATTTTCGGCAAGGAGCCTGGCGTTGGCAAGAAAGTTGCGGAAGGTTTCATATACCAGTGGAGAGCCTAAATCTTCAGCGCTGTTGGCGAGCAGGAATAGTCCGGTTTTCAATACACGCGTCAGCAGCTCCGGCGCTAAAGCGATTTCGTCGCAATGCGAAATCAATTCGACATTTGTTGCCGTATAAAGAGATTGACCATTCCCTTTTTCCTTGTAAGTAATGGATAATTGGCGCAGCAGATCAACGATCGGGAATTTTTTTCCTTCGACAGTTCTGGCGCCGTGAATAATAAAGGACATTTTTCCATTGTCTGGGGTAATCCCCTGAACAATGAAAGCACTTTCCCGGTACGGAGTCTTTTTCAGAACGATAAATTCGACAGTGTTTTCCGTCATTGATTGTTGCCTTTCGTCAGACTGATGCGCGGATCCGCGACAACGTAGAGAAGGTCACTGAAAAAAATACCGAGCAGAGTCAACATGCCCGCGAAGGTGAAAAGCGCCATCTGGAGCGGATAATCGCGGCTGGAAAGCGCCAGAAGAGAAAGAGATCCCATTCCGGGAATCGTAAAAATATACTCGATCAAAATGGATCCGGAAACCAGTCCCGGCAATAATCCGGAAAAGAGGGTGATCAGTGTTACGAGAGCATTGCGGAAGGCATGGTTAAAAATGATTTCCCCAGAAGATACCCCTTTTGCACGGGCGGTACGAATGAAGTCTGCATGCAAAACTTCAAGCATACTTCCGCGTGCATATCGAGACAATGCTGCAAATCCGGAATAGGACAGGGCGGTGACAGGAAGAACGTAGCATTTCGCCGTTTCCCAGAAGGCGGCAAAGGTGGAGAGTTCTTCTTCGTTGGGGACGGAGAGCCCTTTGAGAGGGAAAATCGGCAGCCAGCCTCCAGCACAAAATGCAGCCTGTAAAATCAGGCCGACCCAGATCACCGGAAGGGAATAAAGAACAAACAATACCACTGTCGTTGTTTTGTCAAACATTCCCCCGGCGTACACCGCGCTGTAAATTCCCAGCAGAATCGCGAAAGAATATGTTACCAGGATTGCCAGAGTATTGAGCTTTAGCGTTACCGGCAGCCGTGAAAGAATCAATTCTGTTACCGGTCGTCCGGGGTCGACGGAGGCAGATTCCCCG
>CALGPR010000318.1 GCA_937960425.1 uncultured Lentisphaeria bacterium | reverse complement strand
TAACTGGTCAGATATTGCGGTTCAAGCAGGGGAATATACTTTTCATTTTGAGAACTTCTGCTTCTATCGCGGGAAGTTTGCTGAAGTGCACTCAATTCGTCTTTACAGTTGACGGTTTCCAAGCCTTCTGGAATCGCAAAGGCGGAATCCGGTACCTCATAAGAATAATTGGAATATACCACAGCAGATGTTGGAACCCCATCCGGGCTGAATTGTATACTCTTGAGCAATGCTCCGTCTCTTCGACGGATAATTTCGATATAATCGACTTCTGACAGCCCCCCATCGAAAGAAAAAAGAGAGATTTTTTTTGTAATTTGTAATGCCTCTTCGCCATCAAGCTCAATTACTGTAACAGGCCCGAAAGCCTGAATCATTTGTTCTGACGGATTGGTGTCAGGAATTTCAAATTCTCCGGCAGCAACCTTCGACATATTTTTTTCGTTATCTTCATAACGTTTTTCGCAAACCTCAAGAAGCGCTTTCTTTAATTTTGCAAATTCTTCCGGTTGTTTTTCTGAGTCGATCGATAAATAGGAATGTTTTGAAGAGGGAACAGAGATATTGATGGTTTCTTTATCCGGGTAATAAAAAACGCGCCCAATCACTTCAGAACCATTAGGGGAGACGGGCATATTCGCGCTGATAATTTTTTCAAAATTGTTCGGAGGAAAACGAAAAGCTTTGGTATCGCCCAGATAGAACGTTCCGGAATCGTTGACAAGCATATCCACTAATCCCTGGCCAATATAGCTTTTTGCAATCACTCGTTCGATTTTTGCATGGATCCCGCTGCGGAGGAATTTTTCCCCGACCCGCTGCACAAAGAGGCTGTTGCTGGGAAATGAAAGACTTTTTTTATCATAGATTTTAGGCAAATAAGCCTGAAAAGCCTTTTTATTGATGGCCTCAATGCGCAATGCCCGTTGTTCCGGCGAAAGTGGAGGAGGTGCGTCTTCTTCCGCAATTAATCCGGGGCAGGCGAAAAGGAACAGTACCCACGTCGCAAAAATGATCCAACTCTTTTTCATTGTCCCGCTCTTTCTTCCCTATTCTTGTTGGTTGCGTTTTATATGGAAAAATCCCTGTTTTCAGGGATAATCTCACCCGTTGTTCAATCTTTCCGCCCTAATTTTGCGATGGTTACCTGTACCGGAGAAGGAATTTCCTGATTGGAGAAATCCGTGTTGGCAAATTCTTCCATCGTTTCATGAAGCGCACGGCATGCAGTTGGGTAATCGACTTTGCACAATTCCGCAACCAGCCGGATACCCCGATCCCGTAACTTTTTATTGGATACTTGTACGTAACTCATCCAGTTGCCGGTAACTCTTCCCAACATTACCATCGTTCCGGTCGACATGGTGTTCAATACCAACTTAACTGCCAGACGTTCAATCAGCCTCAACGGAGATTCCGGAGTAACGCAATTTACCACAAAGGAAGATTGATCCGTTTCCGTTGGATCAGCGCCGATCCGTAGAGATTTGACAGTATCGTATGCCTCTCTGGCTTTGTCGAAGGCCGCATCAAAGGCTCCCAGCGTTCCCGTTTCCGATCCGGCAACAAAACGAATTGCTGCATTCGGGTGCCGTTCTGTACGGGTGGTGTCTTCACCGGTTCCGATTCGAAACCGAAAGAGTGCTTCAGCGCCAATTTCCGGGGGATTTGCGATGACACTGGCAGGGGCATTCATTTCCTCATAGTCGCTCTTTTTCCATTCCAGGCAGCGGACGTCACGGCCCAATGCCGTCAGCCATGCCTCCCGGGTCGTATGCAGTGGGTCTTTGACAAATGCCCATGAGGGGACTCGAGTGGTATCGTCAATCTGTTTATACGGCGGCAGCATGAATGTGGGAGAGCGTTCTGTGGTATCTGTCAGAATATCCAAAAGATGCCCGGCAGCATAGTAAGTCACCAATCCGTGTTGCCGGTAGATGTCTGCTTCAAAATTCAGCAAATCAGCAAGAGCCGTAACATTCTCTCCTGTAGAAATAGACTCTACCATTCTGTCAAATTCGAGAGCATAGTCAAAAGGCTTCCATTGGAGTGCCTCAAACTCTTCTGGAGACAAGCGTTCGGCAAAGAGCATCCGCAGCGCTTCTTCCAACGCCGCCCCCGCTACCAGTTGTTCGCTGGTCGTTGCCTGCATTCGCGTAGATCCCGCGATTCCCATAGGGCCGCAGAAGAGATCCAGTACGGTAACCCGCGGGTCTTCAATCGCGATTCGTGAACGTTCAATATATTGGCAAAGCACATCCGCCGGATTGTTGAAAAGAAGAAATACCCGCGCATTCCGATCTGCGGCTTCCGCAACGGTTCCCAGGACGGAACTGGTTTCTCCGCCCTCTGTAATCGCGACAAGCACGTCTTTGTCGGTTACATTCATTTCAATGACCTGTCGGCGGCCGAATGCCTGAAAGTCTTCAAAACTTTCTACCGACTTGATCATAGCAAAATCCCCGCCAGTCATGATGCTGCGCAAACTGTCGGCGTAACAACAGGTTTTGGCATACACTGCCGGGTTAGTCGTTTCCAATCGGGCAAAGAGCTGTCTCCACATGGATTCCAGAAGAATACTCAGCCTGCCGGTTGCTCCACACCCGGAAAAAACGACTCTACCCCCGTCGCGCACCGTTTCCGTGATCGTATCTGCCAGCTTGCGGTATTCCCTGGATGCAAAAACCCGTTTTGCCATCGGAGCAATGTCCCGGTCAACAGAAAGCAGTGTCTGGATTCCTTTCACTGTGTCTTCTGCAAAAATCCGGTCAAGATTTGCTGTTTTCGGATTAGATTGCTCCGTCGGCAACATTCCAAGGTGAAACTGTTTTTCTTCTTCAAGAAATTGTTTTGCCAATGCATCGCTGGAGATCGTCATGATTACCCTATTGCCTTATGCTATGAAAGAATGAATATTTTCAAAAAGAATTTTCCGTTTATCGGCTTCAGCAAGAGAATCAACGGAGTTAACCTTCAACTGAGCCGGAAGAATTTCTTTATACGGCGCGCCGGAGCCGAAAACAACGCGTTCTGCACCGATTGTTTGAATTACTGCGCCCAGTATATCCCCGTATGCGGAACGGTACCGGGACAATTCAATGTAAAGATTGCGTGGAGCATTGGACAGTTGTTCCGGCGGCGGATTCCCTTCTGTAAAAATAAATACGTTTTCCGGATGCTTAGCGGCAAAAGCGATAACTTCTGCCGGATCCAGTGGAAGTTCCACATCCAGGTGATGCCGTTGCCGGAAGTTTTCCACACATGCCGGAATGATTACCGGGATCTTGTATTCTGCCGCCAGTTTCATTAATTTTGTAAGGTTAGCGGACTCTTTTCCCAGCGTGTACGCGTGATAAGTAGGCGCCAGCTTCAGGAAACGGAAGTTCAACTTTTCAACACATTCGCAAAAATCCCGGTCAAATCCGGGGTATTCCGGATTAATTGTTCCAACGCCGTAGAGGATTCCGGCAAAAGGTTTCAATGCCTCAGCCAATTCCCGGTTCCCCGCATGGCAATTGCGGTAAAACAGGCTGTTAATGTTGCCCACCGCTGCGTGCGTAATATGATGTTTTGCCAGAAGGCTTGCCAGTTCCGGGGCATTTTGCTCTGTCACTGGGCGGAACGGCCAGTGACCAATATTGGTATTACAGTCAAAGATATTCATCAGCAGGTTCTCCGCTCAAAGATTGTTTCCAGATTGCGATGGAAGATTTTTTCCAGTTCTCCATCGCTGAACTCCCCATCCAGTACTTTCCCTACCCCTTCCTCAAAAGATTCATCGGTTGCGAAAAGGACATGGTCTATGCCGATTGCCTCCACCGTTCGACGAGCAATATGACGGTCGATGACACTGCCGGAAAGGTCAATATAGTAGTTCGGGCTTTTGATCTCTTCCAGAACCCGCAAATTCCATTCCCAATCTCCGCCTCCGCCAATATGTCCCTGGATCAGCATCGTGTCTGGAAACATTTCCAGAGCTCTTTGAAAATGTTCCGCTGCGCTCAATCTCGGTTGGTCTGCGATTGTCTCCCGGTCACAGACTTTTCCTGCATGCATCAGCACCGGAATCCCAAGTTCTGCCGCCCGTTCCATCACAGTACGCTGAATCGGATCACAAATAAAATATTGGTGGTACATCTTCAGACCCTTCATGCCTCCGGCGACAATACAGCGGTCAATTTCTGCAATTGCCTCTTTGGCAAATCCCGGATTAATGAAGGCAAAACCGTAAAATCTGTCGCTGTACGCCATCGCAGCAAGTACAACGTCATTTGCGGCGCGCACCTCTTCCGGTGTCGGACAGGGATCTGTCAACGGAACTGAGACACAAAGTTTGTCAATTCCCAGTTTGTCAGCCGCTTTGAGCAACATATCGGCCTGGGCTTGATCAAATTTGCCATCCGGCCCGGGATGGACATGGTTGTGGCTGTCAATGCAGTAGAAATTTAATGGTTTCATAGCTCACCGTTTGGCAGCTTTTGCTGCCATATTCCTTCTTTCCTTATTATAATTTAGCAAGAGTCCCGACTACCAGCATTGCCAGTGCAGCGTAAGCCCCACCCAGCGTCACCAGAGCAGGATCCACTCCGCCATGTCGGGTTAATGCAATTTTTTTCAGATATAATACCCCTGCGGTTGCTACCAGAGTTGCTGTCACTGTAGCAATCGGATAAAGCGCAAAGGGAAACAGCAGTACGATACCTGCTGTAGCAAAGACTGTTGACTCCGGAACTCCGGGAAAATTCAGCAATGGCCCGTTCCCATAACGTTTGGGCAACATTGCCAGACAGGTTTGCGCAGTCGTGTCAGCAGTAAAAACAGCAATAATAAAAAATGTATACCCGAAAAATGCCATCAAGAAAAAAGTGATAAAGTAGATTCCCAGAACGGCAGGTGTTACCAGATTCGCCAGCGGGGAAGCTGTTGTACGTATTGTCATATCCAGTTCATCAAACGCATGTTCCCGTTCCTCCTGCCTTCCGGAAAAGTTATTTACCAGAGAAAGCATCGTCGCAAGGCCTCGCCCAGAGTCTTTGGTTATCAAGATTGTTGTCGCAACTCCAAAAAGAACTGCCGTTGCCACCCGGGGTAAAAGTGCGGATAGAATCCCCTCAACAACCCAACAACAGATTCCCATTCCCGTTCCCAATAACACCATTGCTGCTGCGTTCAGTAACGGACTCACTGCCCCCTCTGGTGAAGCAGTTTTCAGAAAGCCCGGCATCGAATAATCGAGTAATTGACTCCACGCATGAGCAAAGGCACTGCGCAGTTGATAATCCTGCATAAAATCCTCCGGCAATCGATTCAATCTGTCCGGCGCCCTCGTTTACCCGGTAGTTCCATACAATGTTTTTTTATCTGATACAGCCCACCGGAGCGCCACTCAAACTAATATATCGATCGTTTTCACTGCTTGCAAGGAGATATTGAATAAAGAATAGCAAAAATATATGTTGTCACCGATAAAATAGAAAAGCCCGCAAACTGACAATTGTTTGCGGGCTTCAAGTTCAAAAAAAACAAATATTACTTATTCCGGGAGCAAAAGGGATTTCCCAGCCGGCACAATACCGTTTTCCGGAATATCCACATTGTATTGCCGAAGGACTTCTTCGGAGACGTTATAGAGTTTTGCCAGATTGGCAAGAGGCGTTTCCTCTTTCACAGTTACAGCGAGTGTAGGTTCCAGATCCGGTGCGACAGACGTCTGCTCCGGCGCAGCAGCATTGTCTGCCGGAGCTGTCGGGGCATTGACTTCAGGGCCTGTCGCTGGAGCTGCCGCCGGCGGATTTACCGGAGCCGATGCTTCAGAAGGCGTATTGACAGCTGCCGGAGCTGCCGCCGGTGGATTTACCGGAGCAGGCGTTTCGACAGATGCGGCGGGAGGATTCTGAGCAGATGCTGCGCCCTCAGATGTGCCAAGTGCATTGATGAAATCGTTTGCAGTTCCAGCCGGAGCAGTGCCGGAAAGAGGTGCACCACTGCTGGTATTGTCGTTCGCTGCCGGAGCCGCTGGAGTAGTTTGTACTGGAGCTGTTGTTGCTCCACTGCGCGGTAATTTGATCTTTTGCCCGACCTGAAGAACCGGGTTGGCACCAAAGTTATTTTCCTTGCGGATTGCATCTTGAGAAATTTGATAATAATTGGCAATTTTCCAAAGGGAATCGCCAGACTTTACCACATGGATACCATCAGCAGGAATCGGGGCTCCTTGTTTGGACGCGCCAGTCTTCTTTACGGATGTCCCGGTCGTTGCTTTGGGTGCGGCCGAACTTGCTGTAGATGCGGTTGCAGTCGCGGTTTTTCCGCCAGGAATAATCAGCTTCTGTCCGATTTGAAGTGTCTGGTTTGCAGAAAGATTGTTGGCAGCAATCAGAGCGTTAACAGAGACACCGTGTTTATGAGCAATTTTCCAGAAAGAGTCGCCGGATTGAACGGTATATGTTCCGCCGGCAGCAACTTTACTGGAAGAAGTTGCCGGTTTGGACGCCGTTGTTGATGATTGGGAAACCTTCGGTGGCGGAAAACTTTGCGGGAACGGCGCATACTGCGGTTTCTCCGGAGGTGCAGCCGGAACTGCTTGTGCAGTGTTTGGAGCATCTTCTACAAGCGGCGCTGCAGTAACAATCTCTTCTTCTGTCGTACTGACGATGAAATCAGTATCATTTTCCGGCTGAAGAACAGCTGTCGTTGCACCAGTTTCTTCATCCATCGGCTGAGGAACTGGCGTATAAGCAGAAGTATCAATTTCACTGCCGTCCGGCCCATAGTTTTGAATATTCGGATTGTAGGAACGGGTTCCCATAACTTCGGTCTGGCATCCGCTCATGAGTCCCATCAACGAGACCAGCAACAACGGGCTGACTGCCGCCAATGTTTTTTTCTTATCCTGCACGATATACCTCCGCACTCTCTTCTATACCCTGCCCTGCACTCAACTTGCAGCTGCCGCAGGACATGTTTTTTAAATATAATAAAGACATAAAGGGGAGAAATGCAACTCCCCTGATATAATAAATTACGAAAAAACGCTTATCTACCGTTTTTTCCGGCTCATTTTTTTGATTTCCTCCGACCGTCAATTACCAGGATAAACAAGAATGGTTTCACCAGGCCGGCATAACCCGAACTTTTCACGGGCGACTTTTTCAATTGCTGCGGGATTGCTCTCCAAATCGCGAACCTGACAATGGAGCTTGGTTAATTCAGAACTTTTAATTGCGGCATAGGCATTGCTTTCTTCGAGAATCGCTTCCATTTCTTCGCATTGCCGGTAAACCGGGTAGATAACCGCGACGCCGGCTCCAATGCAAAGAATACTTACTACATAAAATAAATATAGTAAAAACCTTTTTTTCCGCTCGCTCATTTTACTCTACCTTGCCCTTCTTCACCTGTTTCTGCCCGATTTTACAGAACTGTTCTTCGGCCTCAAAGAGGTCCCCCGGCTTAACCTCAGTTAGAGAAAATCCAAATCCGGAATGATCGAAAAAAACGCGTTGTAAAACCGCAGTTTTACGAATCACTGATGCACCTATCTGTAAAATCCGGCACGGAACGACTTTACAATAGACGATGATTTCCGGTTATTCGAGCAATCGGCAATTCCCTATCCTGAAATTTTCCTGTCGGGAAGATATGAACAATATCTTCCCGGTACTGAGCAATATACGCGCGAGAATGGAAATTGTCAAACCTGCATTGTCAATAAAAACTCGATATTTGTCGGAACTTTTTTGAGCTTTGCAATGAGAAGTTCCATCGCCTCCTGTGGCGGTACTCCGTTCATCGCTTTTCGCAATGTCCAAATTTTTGGAAGTTCATCCGGATGAAGGAGCAATTCCTCTTTGCGCGTTCCACTTTTTTCTATGTTAATTGCCGGGTAAACACGTTTATCCGACAAGGACCGGTCAAGGTGCAACTCCATATTGCCGGTACCTTTGAATTCCTCAAAGATCACTTCATCCATGCGACTGCCGGTATCGATCAACGCCGTGGCAATAATGGTCAAACTGCCGTGTCCTTCAATATTTCGAGCTGCACCAAAAAAACGTTTGGGCTTGTGCAATGCGTTGGCGTCGACGCCTCCGGAGAGAATCTTTCCACTGTGCGGCTGAAGCGTGTTGTAAGCGCGGGCCAACCGCGTGATGCTGTCCAGAAGAATCACAACGTCATGTTTATATTCCACTAAGCGCTTAGCTTTTTCGATCACCATTTCAGCGACCTGGACATGTCGTTCCGGTGGCTCATCAAACGTTGAGCTTACTACTTCAGTGCCTTTGTCGCAGCAACGTTTCATGTCGGTAACTTCCTCCGGCCGTTCGTCAATCAAAAGGACTATCAATTTCACTTCAGGGTTATTCTTGCGGATGGCATGGGCCATCTTCTGCATCAGAACCGTTTTTCCTGTGCGCGGGGGGGCAACAATCAGACCGCGCTGCCCTTTGCCGATCGGGGTTACCAAATCGACAACCCGGGTGGAAAATTCTTCACTGTCATGTTCCAACACTAACCGTTGCGTCGGGAAATACGGGGTAAGATTATTAAAGGGAATGATTTCTTTTTTTCGTTCCGGCGGCTCATCGTTAATCATATCGACTTTGAGCATTGCGAAAAAACGCTCTTTTTCGCGAGGAGTTCGGATTTGGCCGGTAACGTAATCCCCGTTTTTCAATGCGAAACGTTTGATTTGGGATGGAGAAAGGTAAATATCCTCGGAGCATGGCAGGTAGCTGTAATTTTCTGAGCGGAGAAATCCAAATCCGTCAGGAAGAATTTCCAGATAACCACTACCATACATCTGGCCACACTGTTCCGCATTGGATCGAAGAATTTCATAAACCAATTGGTGTTTTTCCAGCGAACCGATACCTTCGACTCCCATTTCCTTTGCCATCTGGGACAGTTCGACCATGTCCATCGCATGCAGCTTGGAAATGTCCATACCAGGAATGATTTTGTCATGAATTTCGTTGCGGTTGTTACGGTTTGGCTTCCGGCGGCTGTAATATTCACGATCCAGTTCTTCATCACTGGGATATCCAGGAGTCCCGCCAACAGCTGTTACGGCTGCAGCTTCCTGCGGAGAGAATGCGTTTTCTTGCGGCATACTCAGCTCTTCAACTTGAAGGTCTTCTGCTGCATAATCC
>CALGPR010000317.1 GCA_937960425.1 uncultured Lentisphaeria bacterium | reverse complement strand
GCCCGCTTCCAGCCGAACACCGGTAGCGTCTTTTCGGAGATACTTGACCGTAAACTCATTATCCACACAGGCAATAACGATGGAACCATCTTCCGGTTCGAGACTTCGATCAACGACCAGGATGTCTCCTGGCCGGATTCCGGCTCCGAGCATGGAATCCCCCGCTGCACGGACAAAAAACGTCGCAGCCGGCTTACGAACCAGCAACTCATTCAAATCCAACGGGGACTCAATATATTGTTCCGCAGGAGATGGGAACCCGGCAACTACCGGATTGAGCAAAAGAAACGGCCGTTTTTCTTCTTCAGGCATTCTTCTGTTTTACCTCAGATACCCCAATTTTAAAACGCTGCAACCGGGGAATTATCGTTTGGCAGTCGATTCAATTTTTTGCAGCGTCAATCGCTTGCAGTAATTTTGTTTTATCCTGCAAACCGGAAAAACGCGCTGTCTCAACATTTTCTTTAATAATTACAATCGTTGGCAATGTTTGAATTTGATATTGAACTGCTAATTTTTTATTTTCGTCGACATCAACTTCCCAAAAGTTCACATCATTTCCGGCAGCTTCTGCCACTTTTTGCAAAACCGGACGTAACATTTTACAAGTAGTACACCATTGCGCACTAAATTCCAATACAACAACACCGTGGGAAAAATCCACTGCGGCATCCGCCTTCATTCGGGTAATCTCTGCCATATCCAAACTCCCATTCTGATGAAAAAACTCTTTTCTGCCGGTAACAGGGAAAGTTCTCCCTCCATACTCCGCAGGTTGTGATGCGAAAGTAACACAGTTTTCCATAAAAATCAAGTGCTTTAAATTTGAGTTCTCTCTTTTGAATGTTATTTTATAGTATTCTGAGTCAAGATAACTTTGGAAAGGTCAGACGATACTATGAATTTCTATTACCTCGATCCTGACGGCAACGAAGTCGGACCTGCCGCATTGAATGTGCTGCTGAAAGCTATTGATAAAGACGAACTCACCCCATACAGCAAAGTCCGCAACACGTTGATGCCTGACTTTCGCCTGGCACTCAAATTCCCGGCCCTGAAGCAGCGACTGCTCAAACAACTGAAGCGCTGGGAAGAAAACCCGGAATATCAAGATGATCCAAACTGGCAACAGTATTTTCGTGAAGTACATGATGCCTTGGAGGGAACAGAGGTCAATACTGCATTCATACGGGCATTTATTCCCAACGATACGCCGCTGGGGCGTCGCTTTTTTGCGGCGGTCACAGATTTTGTCATTCTCGGAGGAGCAGGGTTGCTCTTTTTTATTATACTTTTTACCATCGCCCGCGCCGGTACGGTTACAGAATATCTGAAAGATTCTCAGTCTCAGGCGGAACCGGTTCAAGAGCAAATTGCCGAAGAATCAATTATCGAAAATGGCTCATGGAACGATACTGTAACGGAAGAAAAACACCAGCTTCTTTCCCCGATTCAATATGAAGAAGGCAATCTGGTTCGCTATCAGCCGGGAGGAATAAAACAAATTATCAGCGGACCGCGGTTGGCGCTGATCATGAACATTGGTATTATGATCTTTCTTCTGGCAATGCTTTTATATTACGGTATCTCACTTGGCTACTACGCGCAGACGCCGGGCATGTGGTTCTGGGGAATATTCCTGGTTCGGAATGATTTGAGTGAAGCAGATTTTATTACAGCCTTCCGTTGGACGTTGTGGATGATCGGGTTGGGTATTTTCATGCCGTTTTCGATGCTTTTCAGCGGAAAAGGCATTCAAGATTGGATCTGCGAAACTCGAGTCATCAATGTTGAAGCCCGTCCTCAGGATTAGCGCATATATATACCCGCAACGTTTCCTACAGAGAGAGAAAGATGTTTGAATCATGGCAAGCAAAAAACCGGTAATCCAAATCTGCCTCGGAAGTTCCTGCTATGCCCGCGGCAATGAAAAAAACATGCAGGTTATCGAAAAATTTCTTCAGGAAAACCATCTTGAAGATGAAGTTGATCTGGAGCTCGGGTGCTCTTTGTGCCAAGGACGCTGTGCAGAAGGCCCCAATGTCGTTATTGACGGAGTCTCCTACGGGGCAGTCGATCCCGGCATGATGTATGAACTTCTAAAAAGTACTTTCAACAAATAGAGGCTTTGGAGGAGGGTTATGAATCACAATTTTCCGATTTTTACGGTAGAGAATGAGTGTCAGGACTGCTACAAGTGCGTCCGGCATTGCCCCTGTAAGGCCATCAAAGTTGTGAATGGC
>CALGPR010000316.1 GCA_937960425.1 uncultured Lentisphaeria bacterium | reverse complement strand
GTAAAAAACGTCTTCTCTTTGTCCGGTTGCATTTAACCCAAAAAGGAACAGAACCATGTTGTCCATTCAAGGTCTTTTTTTATCAGCAGCAGTTGCTCTTTTACCTTGTTTAAATACGCTTGCTGACGTCACCAATCAGTCCCTTTTTCTCGATGACGGCATTATCCTCAGTGATATCGGAAGTCTTGTCAAAGAATCAAACCGTTTATGTGCGCCAGGAAAAGTTGGGAAAAATCTCTGGCAGGTTTACACATATGAGACTATGGATGGCTTAAAAGGTTCCTTTGTGTATGCAACAACGCTAAGCAATCCCGGAGAATTAACCATTGAACTTCCCGTATCTGGTTGGCACCGCATTTTTATCGGACAGGCTTCCCGTTCGCCCGGCGGTCTTCTGATGTCACTGGGAATAGACCTGAAATTGGATGGTGACACTGCTTTTACTTCTCTTGCCGGCACCGGCATCAATTGGTTTTGGGAAATGACAGATAATTTTTACCGTGCAGCAAACTTGCAACCCGGCATGAAGCTTCATATCCGGCGCAACGAACAGCAGCAGGCCTCTCTCGCCTGGATTCGTCTCGAACCAATGTCTCAGGAAGAAATTGATTCTGTACAGAGACGCCTTGCAAAAACCAACCGCTATTTTAACATCGTTACCAATGACGCATACTGGCCGAATGACATGGAACAATTTGAAGGAGAATTTGCGGTATTTGCGGATTCCAATGTCAAAAAACTTTATTTTTTGCTTGCCTCAGGGGATGTTACTTCTTTTTATGACACAAGTACAGGAAATACCGTTACATTTGAAGATATTGATTATGAAAGGGAAATAGACCGGGATATTGCCATAAAAATTGCGGAAATTCAACGTAAATACCCTGACGCCGTCAATGAACTTGCCGCCGCTGCCCATAAATATAACCTTGAATTTCACGCTTCAGTTCGCACCGGCGCATGGTATTATCCCAGCGGGACAGGAAATTCACAATTTTTCCTCAATAATCCTCAATGGCAATGTCGTCTAAAGGACGGTACACCGGTTACGCGAATGAGTTTTGCTGCGCCGGAGGTTCAGGATCACATGCTTGCACTTTTCCGAGAAATTTTGTCTTTTGACGTTGACGGATTAAACCTGATTTTTATCCGTGCACTACCGAATATACTGTATGAAGAACCATTCCTCAACCGCTTCAAAGCAGAATACAATGGGCTGGATCCACGTGAACTTGCCGATGATGATGAACGGGTGATTGCTTTACGCTGTAAAATTATGACTGAATTTATGGAGAAAACCCGTGAAGTCGTTGATCAGGCATCAAAAGAAAAAGGCCGGAAGTTGGAGCTTTCTCTTATCGTTCCTGCCACAGAAAAAGTCAACTACTTCCACGGGTTAGCGTTAAAAGAATGGGCAGATGCCAAGCTGATTGATCTAATCAGCGTTGACGGCTCGATACAAACCCGGTCTCACCAGGAAAACGTATCCAACATCGATCTATCTTTTTTTGAAGCGATTTCCCAAAATTCCGGACTTCCTTTTTTTGTGAAACTTCCTGGAATCTGGGATAATTCCTGTAATCTGGAATATTACCAAAATGCCATTGCGCATGGAGCGACAGGAGTTATGCTCTGGGATGGAGCTCATAACTTCGCACTTTATCCCTATGGATGGGAATGGATTCATCTTCTCGGAAGCGGAAAAAATGGTAGTGAAGAAGCAGAATCATGGTTGCAGAAACGTCCACATGGCTCTAAAGTACATTTGATTAAGAAACTTGACGGGTATGACTACGATCAATATCCGCCCCATGTGGCATATTGAGGAATTTTATGATTACTTTTTTTGCGGACAACCATTACGGAACAAATATCGGCCGGGCACGTTATGAACAATTGCCTCCGGAACTTCAAGCTTTGATTGACTTCCATGATATTTCTGACGGTTTCATGAATACTGAGCAATGGGCGGAAGAATGTCCATTACTGCTTCTGGACATGATTGGTGGAAGCTGTGGTGTTGACTATCCTGGGCCACAAGCACTGGAACAAGTCCGTCTGTATTTAGAATCCGGAAAAAACATTGTTCTGTTTCATGGGGCAAGTGCTGCGTTTCACCGGGAAGCATGGTGGCGTGAAAATGTCGGACTGCGATGGGTTCGTCCGGAAGATCCGGATGGAGAAACGCCTTCCTTTCACCCAATTGAGCCAGTTAAAGTGAAATGCCTTGCCTCGCCACCAGAATTGGAACTTCACGATTTTCAGCTGCCTGAAGATGAAATTTATCTGGGATTAAAGGCAGCGCCGACTTTACAGGTATTTTTGGCGTTTGAACGAAATGGAGAACTGTCTCCTTGTTTTGCTGCGTATCGCAATGCTTTCGGTGGAACCATGTGGAGTCTTTTGCCCGGCCATGCTCCGGAAACTGCACAAACGAAGGAGCTGAAAGAAATTACCCGTTGGTTATGCCTTTATGGCCAACAGAGACGATAGAACAGCTATCGCAATTAGAGAAAACTTAATATAATAACGAAAGGAGATTAACCAGGGGGAATGATATAACAATTTTATTGAATAAAAATTTTCTTCAATCGGCTACAGAAATTTATTTTTTGCTGGGAAGACTCATTTTCAGCCAAAGAAAGGATTGGGATTGGGTATGAAGATATTGTGGAGAATTATTGTAGTTTTGTCAGTATTTTTTTGTAGAATCGCAGTTAGCACTGGTGCTGTTATTACGCTGCACGGAACAGCTGGTCCATCGATTGAAGCAAGCGAAGTACAAGCTATAATCAATTATCTTGACAATACACTCAGAAACAATTATGACATTGATGTTCTTTCCCAACCACTGCCAGAAGAAAACATTCCCGACTTTCTCAAAAACAATGGAATCGATTTTCTTTTTTCGTTTTCCATAGAAAAGTTGGACTCAGGTGTCACTCAACTTTCCGTCCGTGCGATTGTCCAGACAACAGAAGAAACCGGAATTGGATTTACAGTTGAAGCGCCCCCGGGAGAATCTTTTTACAATGCTCTTTATCAAGAATTGCTTCACAATCACCTTCTCCACACTCCGATCCCCTCTCCGTCCAAATTCAATGCAATTATTTTGCATTCGGAAACTCCCGCTGCCGATATGGGGAATTCTCCGGAACAAGTTTTATCGGCTGCACTGGCAAAAGAAACAACACTCCAATGGGCAACGAAAACATACCTCGGAGAGCAACCTCCAACCAGCAAAATTTCCATTGCACAACTTCTATCACCGCAGGAACTTGCCGAAACTAATCTGATTGCCATGTGTTCCACAACAGAATCGGGAATCGAAGTAACAGGGTATTGCATTCTCAACCAAACTCCAGTAGAAACGATGTCAGTAACCATTCCCGTTTGCATGGAAGAAAGTTTTGATGCAGGAACTCCTGCCGAGAAACTCCTGTCAACTCTGGCTCCGCCAGTCATCCTGCGTCGCGAAGAATCGGTTGCCTATCTCTCCCGATACCATTCTTTTTCCCTTCCGATAGGGTCAAAGTGGACTGTTTTTCGCCCATTACGGTATAACGTTCATCCCAGGACAAAAAAGGAGACACTGGTACAGGAAGAAGCCGTTGGAACCGTCGTTGTTAAGAAAATTGTTCCTGACAGCATTGTTGTAGACATCATTGAAGGGAATGATTTTATTGGAGAAAATTTGATTTGCCGTCCTGCTGAATAACAATAAAATATTTGTAAGAGGAGTCTTTTTTTGAAGGCTTTAGGC
>CALGPR010000315.1 GCA_937960425.1 uncultured Lentisphaeria bacterium | reverse complement strand
GCGGTAATCAGCAATGACCACCGGCTGGATGATGCTCCGGGCAATTGCCAGAGCAATTGAACCCTCAATTTTGATCCGGCGATGATATTCTTCCAGAAAAACTTCGTAACGAGACTCCAATTCCTTGCTGGTGAACACACCATATTTTTCAAAGAGAGCAATGTTTTCTGGTTTCTTTAAAGCTGCCAGCGCTTCCATTGTCGTCGGCGTATTGGGCAACCCGCGGCGGGCGGCTTCTTTCCGCCATTCAGCAGAGTAATTGTCGCCATTAAAAATAATCCGTTTGTGCTCGCGAATGAGGGACTGTAACAATTTCTGCAGTTGAGTATTGAAATCTTCTTCGGAAAACTGTTCAATTCTTTCTGCCATGCGTGTAAAAGCATCTGCTGCAATCGTATTGAGCATCATGATTGGACCAGCACAACATTGGCTGGAGCCGGGAGCACGGAATTCAAATTTGTTGCCCGTAAACGCAAAAGGACTGGTTCGGTTGCGGTCGGTCGCATCCCGTGGCAGGGGAGGGAGTGTGTCTACGCCAATACGCATTTTCGCGGCATGTCGGCTGGCAATCACTTCTCCCTTTTCCAATTGATCGATAACATCATTCAGCTGATCCCCAAGGTACATGGAAATGATTGCCGGAGGCGCTTCATTCGCTCCCAGACGATGGTCATTTCCCGCACCGGTAACGGATACGCGCAGAAGGTCGCTGTGAAGGTCAATCCCTTCAATTAAAGCACAGAGAACTGTCAAAAAAATTGCATTCTGGTGCGGATCATTACCGGGATTCAGCAAATTGGTTTTCCCGTAGGAGATTGCCCAGTTATTGTGCTTCCCCGAGCCATTTACCCCGGCAAAAGGCTTTTCATGCAGAAGACAGACAAAGCCGAACCGATCAGCAACCTGCCGCAAGACTTCCATCACCAGCATATTGTGATCTGCCGCAAGATTCGCGTCTTCAAAAACTGGCGCAAGTTCAAACTGGGCAGGTGCAACTTCATTATGTCGGGTTTTTGCCGGAATGCCCAGCCTCCAGAGTTCTTTTTCCACTTCTCCCATAAAATTGAGGACACGCAACTTGATAGAACCGAAATAATGGTCTTCCAGCTGCTGATGCTTTGGGGGCGGTGCCCCGAAAACTGTGCGTCCAGTCTGCACCAGATCCGGCCGTTGCAGGTAAAAATGTTTATCAATTAAGAAATATTCCTGTTCTGCGCCAAGGGTAATTTTGACATTGGCATCAGGCTGCTTGAAGCATTTCATCAGACGTTTCACCGCTTGGCTTAATGCCTGACCGGAACGGAGCAGGGGAGTCTTTTTATCCAGCGCTTCCCCGGTGTAAGAACAAAAAGCTGTCGGAATACATAACGTCGCACCATTGCTGTGTCGTTTGATAAACGCCGGACTGGTCGGATCCCATGCTGTGTAGCCGCGGGCTTCGAACGTACAACGCAGCCCTCCCGACGGAAAACTGGAAGCGTCCGGTTCGCCGACAATTAAATTTTTTCCGGAGAACGTCATAATCGCGTTCTCTCCATCCGTTTCAAGAAACGAATCATGCTTTTCCGCTGTGGATCCGGTCAACGGTAGAAACCAATGGGTAAAATGAGTAGCACCGCGTTCCAGAGCCCATACTTTCATTCCGTGGGCAACGTCCGCGGCAATTGCCGGATCCAATTTCGCACCATTATTAATCGTATCGAGAAGTTTTTCTGCAATCGGTTTGGGTAGAAACTTCTGGATCGCTTTGGTGTTGAAGACATCTTCTCCATAAAATGATAAATCTGTTTCCGGAGCTGCTGCTGCAGTGCTGGCATCCAGCTCACAGATTTTGTTAATGGCAACCGTACGATTCGAACAGCTCATCTCTGACTCCTTAACGTTTTATGGTTGATTGAAACACTGTTGCCATTTTGTGTAGCAAATTCCGTGCCAATAATCAAAATGGGAGTTTACTCTATAAGTAAAGGCTTTGGGGATATAAT
>CALGPR010000314.1 GCA_937960425.1 uncultured Lentisphaeria bacterium | reverse complement strand
CGGTTATTCGATCCACAGTAATGCCATCGCCACCTGCCTTGGGAATAAATTTGAATTGGTGGCCGTCGCAGACCTGGAGTTGGCACGTTGCAAAGATGCGCAGGAACGTACAGGATGCAGGGCATATACCGACTATCGCCAAATGCTCAAGGAGTGTGAATTTGATCTGGTGGTTGATTCTTTATTGAGTGAGTGCCACAGTGAAGTGAATATCGAGTTGTTGCAGTCGGGAGTCAATGTCCTTGGAGAAAAACCTTTTGCGGCAAGCGTGGAACTTTTTGATAAACAAATTGCAGCAGCAAAACAGTCTGGTAAGAAGCTTTTTGCGTTTCAGCAATCCCGCTTTGCTGCTGCGTACCGGAAAATCTGTGAAGTAGTGGATTCCGGAGTACTGGGACGGATTGTCGAGTTCAAAATCCGTTTCAACGGCTTTGCCCGCCGTTGGGATTGGCAGACACTGCAACGACATATCGGAGGGAATTTGTGGAATACCGGGCCGCACCCTTTGGATCAGGCTGTAGCGCTTTTCGGTTCTGATCCCGAAACCATTTTTTGCAGGATGGATCGCGCCAACACTTGGGGAGATGCTGAAGATCAAGTCAAATTGATATTTACTTCCCCGGGAAAAATGCTGGTTGATCTGGAAATTTCCAGCTGTTGCACTACCCCAACACCGATGTATCAAATCTTCGGCACGCGAGGCGGCCTGTGTTCTGACGGATGTAACGTTCGCTGGAAATACTTTCTCGAGTCGGAGGCGCCGAAGCAAAAACTGATTGAAACCCCACTTCCCGATCGCGGTTATTGCAGTGAGGAACTGCCTTTCCACGAAGAAGAATGGAAAGCGTCCTCAGAAGAAATCGATTATTTTTACAATATCTCTGCGTTATACAATAACATCTATGATGTTCTCGTCAACGGTGGAACGGAAGTAGTGCAGTTGGATCAGGTGAGGCGCCAAATCCGGATCATTGAGGAATGCCACCGGCAAAATCCACTTTCCCGGCTGGATTCCTGATAAAGGATGGCTTCTTCCATGAGCGGAAAAATCATTTTAGCTCCAGGGCGTGAAAAATCTGTTCTGCGACATCATCTGTGGATCTATTCAGGTGCAATCCGGAAAATAGAAGGCTCCCCCCAGGCAGGCGATGTCGTCGAAGTTGTATCTTCGGACGGGAAATTTCTGGCACGCGGCGGG
>CALGPR010000313.1 GCA_937960425.1 uncultured Lentisphaeria bacterium | reverse complement strand
CGGCACGGAAAGGAATATCCGGGCATTCGTTGCGTAAGGCTGTTTCAATTAAATCTCCTCCATTGTTTACTTCCCCAATGACTCGATCGGCTTGAAGTTCCCGGTATAAGCGGCAGACTGTTTGAATCCAGCCCAGCACACTGCCACGGGTGGATCGGTCGGCGAGAATGTAATAGTCCCCATCTTCCCCGCGTGCTGCGGCAATAATTCCACAACGATCACTATTTTCTCCTCCGGTTACGGCGGGATCGACTCCGATGACCAGACGGTCAACAGTCACTGGCAGGGTGACCAAGCGGGTACGATCAATCCATTCCCGTTTCCACAGTGCTCCTTCAATATCGTCAAGAAAGCGTCCTTCGAGAAAGCGTTCTCGTTGCCGTGCTGATAAGCCCGCCAAGGTGTTGGTCAAATATCCATTCGGCAGATTTGCTGCATTGCCTGCCGGGTTCATTAACATGGCGGCGTAAAGTTCCGGATATGGAAGAATTTCCCGGGTCAATGGATCAAGATGACGGAAAAATAATTGATAGGTCCAATGGGATTTTCCCGGTGGATTGCAATCGAAATAAGCTCTGTTTTTGAGTGTAGTTTTTTGAGCCAGTCGCGTCAATGCCGTATTCACTGCGCTATATTCTAATTCAGAACATTCGTTAAAATACAACGTCGCAAATTCCCGGCCGAGAATCTTTTCTGCTCGATCTGCCTGTTCAAGGCCGCTGAACCACAATTCAGACCCATTGGGCAGGCGCAAAAAACCATCGGTTTTATTTTCCTTGTACTTTAAGCGGGGAAAGCATAATTCCAGAACCCGAGGTAGCGTATCATTGAGGATTGAGCGCCGGACAGCATTAGTGTGAAATCGCAAAATTGCATGGCGGCTGCCGGGCGATTTCAACGCACGGACAAAGATAGCATAAATACTGATAAAGGTTTTACCAGAACGGCTGCCTCCATACAGAAGCACATTTGGGGCTTTTCCTGCCAATAACGAAAGCGCTTTTTTCTGGTCGTCAGTTTTTACAAATCGTTTCGATGGTTTCATCCGATATCCTCCTCTGTGGTTTCAAAAAAAACTGTAATCTTAACCAGAAGAGTTTGTCAACGGAAATCAAAGGCAGTATAGTACAAAGTATAAAAATTGTTCAGGAGAAGTGACAGCACATGGTACAATCGGCAAAGAATAATAAAGCACACCCGGATGGTTTATTGTTGGGTGTGGGCATGGATAATGAGGACGGCCACCGCCGGGTAACCAGGGGTGATAATTTTTATCTGGTGGGTGGTTCAGAGGAGACTCATGAGATGATGACGGAAACCGCGATTAAGCTTAATGAAAAATTGGCAAGGCGCGGAAAAACCCTCGGAGAAGCATCTTCGGAAGAACTTCGTGATATTTTGCGCGATATTACCGGTAAGGAATAGTGCGACGTCTTACTATGATTCTCCGTGAATATCTTTCCCGTACTGCGAAAAAGCTGGCAGATTATGGCGCCGCATCGCCAGAAGTCGAAGCGGAGTTGATGGCATGTTTTTTACTGAAATGCTCTCGAGCTGAACTTTTATGGCGGGGAGGGGATATCGTTCCTGAGGCAGTAGTGGCGGCAACTGAGTTGTTCCTCGATCGTCGCCGTTGCCGTGAACCCTGGCAATATATTGAAGGAATCGCTCCATTTCGGAATCTGGAATTGACGGTGGATCGTCGGGTCCTGATTCCACGCCCGGAGACGGAGCTCCTGGTCGATTGGGTTTTGCCGCGTATTCCCCGGAATGGGACGTTACTGGATGTCGGCTGCGGCAGCGGTGCAATTGTATTGTCGTGTGCCTCGGAGCGGCAGGATATTTTTGCTACGGGGGTGGATATCAGTTTTGAGGCACTGGAGGTTGCCCGGATCAATAGAGAAAAGTATGCGTTGGAGAATGTTGAACTGCTTCATAGTGATCTGGCTTCCGCAGTACTTGAGCGAAAATTCGATGCAGTTACCGCAAATTTGCCTTACGTTTCCGAAGAAGAATATGCCGTTCTTGAGCCGGAAGTCCGGAACTTCGAACCCCGTTTAGCGTTGGTCGCCGGTGAAAATGGTTTGTCATTGATACATCGGTTAGTGGAAGTGTTACCACTTATAATCAATCCTTCTGGCGTAGCAATTTTTGAGATCGGATGGCAGCAGGGAAAGCTTGTCCGCTCATGGTTTGAACAGTTGTGTGCGGACTGTCTGGTTCATGTGGAAATTTTACAGGATTATTGTGGCCGCGACCGCTTTGTTGCTGCCCGTTTTAGCGGAAATGAAAATGACGCGTTTCATCCGCTTCACGGGTGATTTCAAGATGTAAGACAGATTCTTCCAGGAGTCCGGCAATGCGTTCCGGCCATTCTACCAGTGCATAACTTTCCGGATCCGTCAGATATTCATCTACTCCAAATGCCAGTCCCGCACGTTCGTTATCGATTCGGTACAAGTCGAGATGGAAGAAGTATCCTTCCCGCGGCAGGGGATATTCCTGAATAATGGTGTAAGTCGGGCTGGAAACCGGTTCAGTGATTCCCAGACCACGAGCAAAACCACGTGCGAAAACTGTTTTCCCCGCACCAAGGTTTCCGTGTAGTGCTATGACTGTGCCTTGAGGTAATTTTTTCGCAAGTTCTGCAGCAAAGGCTTCCGTTGCTGCCTCTGAATGGCTTTCAAAATCTTTAAACTCTTTGATGGACATATCCAGTTTTTCCTAACGTTAGCAGTTTCCCCGACAAATCTGTAATTGTGCCGGGTTCGCCCGCGACCATGCGGCCGATACAGGTCAATTCCGTATGAAAATACCACTCCTGCCGCAGCAATTTGTAGCAATCGGGGGAGATGGAAAAAAGCAGTTCATAATCTTCTCCGTCAGTCAACGCACCTTCTCGTGTTGCACCAGAACGTAAGGGCAATGTGTCTACAGATAGTTGGCAGCTTAACTGGGACGCGATCGCCATTCTTTGCAAATCAAGCAGCAAACCATCGCTAATATCAATCATTGCTTTGACTCCATGACTGGTAAGAAACAGCCCTTCGGCGAGACGCGGCTCAAAATTGAGGTGATGCTCGCTGTCGAGAGAATTACCGAGTTGTCCAGTGACGCAAATCAGATCGCCTGGTTGCGCTGCGTCCCTGCGGGCCAGACGTTGTTCCGGCACTTCTCCAAGAATGGTTAATGAGGCGACTTCTGTTTCACAGTTTACCGGAAGAATTCCCAAGTCCCCACCAATCAAGGCAACATGGTATTTGCGGCAGCAAGTTTCGAGCCCGGTATAGAAGCGATCAATCCAGCCGTCAGTTACTTCCTGACCTAAGGCGAGTGAAAGAAGAGCAAAATTGGGCGTGCCACCGCACGCAGCAATGTCACTGAGATTGCGTTTCAGCACCTTCGCTCCAATTTTCTCTGCTGGCGTGGATTGTCGAAAATAATGAATATCGCCAATCACCTGATCAACCGCAGCCAGAATCAGCCTTCCTCCGATGGCTACGGCAGCACAATCATCTCCAGGTGGCAAAATTACCTCTGGTTTGCTACTGAGTCCGGGTAAGATTCGTGAAAGAATTTCCAGTTCATCTGCCATTTCATAATTCCTGTTGGCGGGCCGCATTTACTACAGCTTCATAGGGAAGGGGGCCACCAAAAATATCCAGAGCTGAGCCCACTGTAAAGTGAATTCTATTATTCCCGGCACGACGGATTATTTCAATATCCGCAAGGGTACGAATGCCACCGGCATAGACACAGGGGATTTGCGATTCCGTGGCAAGGAGTTCAAGCAACCGTTCGTCAATTCCTGATTGCTTCCCTTCGACGTCAACAGCATGAATCAGAAACTCTATGCAGTAATCGCTGAGTGTCGCAAAAAGTTGCCGAGAAAGTCTTTCTCTGGTGAATTTCTGCCAGCGATCAGTAACAATGTAATACGCGCCATCTCGAAAACGGCAGCTTAAATCCAGAACCAAGTGCTCCCGCCCGGTAATTGCAAAAATCTTTTCCAAGTTATCCTGCTTCAGTTCTCCATCTGCAAAAACATAACTCGTGACGATTACCTGCGCCGCTCCATGGTCAAGGTAAAATGCTGCATTGTCAGCGTGAATGCCTCCTCCGATTTGCAACCCTCCCGGCCATGCTTGTAATGCCTGGAGCGCTGCATCGTCATTTCCAGGCCCAAGTTTGATTACGTGCCCGCCACGCAGGTTGTCCCGCTTATAAAGTTTTGCATAGTAGTCACTATCGTTTGCTGCAACGAAATTGGTTGCTGGCTCACTGTCGTCACGTAGAGTTGAACCGACAATTTGTTTGACTTTGCCATTATGTAAATCAATGCAGGGACGAAATTCCATGAGCACCTTTCTAAAAATTTTCTTTTTTCTTACTATACCACAACTTTTTTGAAAAGACAGCCGCTTCTGACCGAACTTTCGGGTTTTGCGGTATGCACAGCAGAACAAGACAAACCTTATTTCTGAGGTGGCGCAGATTCTGGTACTGAAGAGGCGACGGGCGTTGATGTGTCGGAGGCTGCCTTTGCTTCTTCCGTTTGTGGAACGGGTGTCATTGTCTCGGATCCAGCAGGGGAAGAAATCATTTTCTTCATGGTTTCAATTGCCGTTGCCAATTGTTGATCGGTTGTTTCAGTCCCGTCACTCAGTCGCAAGGTAAGAGTTCCCGGGTCATTTACCAGTAAAGCGTGTAAATCGCCGGCAAGAGCTCCCGGAAGTGCTGCATAAACATCTGGTTCTACCCCCACGCCATGAATCGGTTTGTGGGCAGGAGTAAAATACTTTGCAATGGTAAATCGGGCGGCACCTTGATTGGGCAGTTCCTGGATGCGTTGAACGGAACCTTTGCCAAAGCTCTTTTCGCCGACCAACGTGGCGCGCTGATGATCTTGCAGACAGGCGGCAGTTAATTCTGCGGCACTGGCGCTGCTGCGGTTGATCAGGATGACCAGCGGTAACAGGATATCTTTGGGCGTATCCGCAAGAGCATGGTAAATTTCTTTATCCGCTTCAGAACGCCCTTCAAGAGTAACGACCAATTCATCACGATTCAGGAATCGACTGCAAACTTCAACTGCAGTCGTTACCAGACCGCCGGGGTTATCACGCAAGTCCAGAATCAAGCCATTCAAGGGTTGCTCTTTTAATTTTTTCAGCGCATTGTCAAGTTCCGTAGCGGTACCGCGGGTAAATCCTTCCAGGCGGATGTACCCGATCCCTTCGTCAAGCATTTTGACTCCATTCACCGGAATGGATTTGCGGTGATAAACTTCACGACGTACCGGAACCGTTTGGGTTGACTGGTCTTCATCACGGTAAATTTCCAATTGGATTTCACTATTGACTACGCCGGAAAGCAGATCTCGGCATTCATCCAGATCAATCGGAATTGTGTCAATCCCATTGATGGAGAGAATAATATCGAATGGCTTAATTCCAGCCGCTGCCGCTGGACCCTCTGGCAGAACTCCGAGAATCAGAATTGGCTCCCCTGCAATTTTTTGCAGATAAACTCCGATCCCGGTAGTTTCATCATTTTCATTGCGGACGCTTTCCTCATAGGATTCCGGATCAATGTAACTGCTGAACGGATCCAGAGAACCGAGCATTCCTCGAAGTGCCCCATCAAGAAGTTTATCGTAAGTAACCTGTTCGGCATCAGCGTAATCTTCCCGCAGGAGTTCCATTACTTGAGTGAGCAAAAGCAAGCGAGTATAAGGTTCATCATCTGACTGGGAAAGAAAGGGCTCTTGCTGCGCTTTGTCTTGTGTTTCAGAGGCTGATTC
>CALGPR010000312.1 GCA_937960425.1 uncultured Lentisphaeria bacterium | reverse complement strand
GACATGTGTACCGCCATGGTAGTTCCTCATGTGTTTGCCCGGGCAGAAAAAGCAGTACTATTGATCGGTTCTCTGGAGCTGGATGGTCACGAACTGGTGCCCAGTTGCCGATTGGCACTTCAACCAGGAGAGCAGGAGTACGAATTGCCGGCAATGAAGTTGATTTTTCCTAAAGGTGCTGGACTGCCTCCAGAACGGACATACCGGTTTACGTTGCGGGTATTGGCGCCGGATCATGAAGAAATAGTCTTTGAGGAAGAGAAAAAGCTGATCTGAACTGGGGAAATCTTGGAAAAATGCCTTAGAATGTGGTATATTGCCTGAAAGTGAAATAAGGACTTTTTTGATGTCGAATGCTTATGATGTATCCCGGGTGTCGGCGCTTTGCCGGAATGCCGGCAAAATTGCATTGAATTACTACGACAATCCGCCTCTGGAATTAAAGGCGGATCAAACGGTCGTTACTCTCGCGGACAAGGAAATTGAACAGATGCTTTGTGCTGAGTTCGATCGCCCTTCCGAAGATTGTTATATCATCGGAGAAGAAACCCTTGCAAGCCGTAGTGAAGAATACCTGCAAAAGGCTTTGAAGGCAGAACATTGTTATGTGATTGACCCGATTGATGGAACTGCACCGTATTCTTCCCAGGTGCCGTTATGGGGAATTTCTATTGGATATATGAGTCGTGGCGTTATTCTTGATGGTGCAATTTGTTATCCAGCACTGAATCGCTTGTTAATAACAGACTGCGACAAAGTTTGGGTTTTTACCGGGGAAATCGAAGGGAAAATGGAAAAAAAGATCATGGAGTTTGTTGAGCCGCCCCTTAGTCCTTTGCGCCCGGTGGCGATCGCTCAGCGGTATGCCCGGCATGGGGTATTGACGTTCCCCAATCCCATTTTCTCCTGGTGTGGCTGTGTCGCGGTTTTTGATTACCTTTTTCAGGGAAAGTTGCTCGGTTTTCTGGCTTCTGCAAAATTATGGGATGTTGCGGCTGCATTTGCCATAATGTCCCGCTGCAAATCTTATGTGGCGCAATTTTCATCTGGAGCAACATTGAGCTGCAATCTTCAAAATGGCAGTTTTGAATTGGCAGTGGATTCTCCCCGCAGATGGGCGTTGCGAGAACCTCTGGCAATCGGAGCAAACAGCAGGATTGTCGATTATCTTTTTAAACACAGCCGGCTCGGCCAGCCGGAGTTATGACAGGAGTCCGGGGAATGACCAGAAATAAAAAATCTCTTCGCAGTTCGACTGTTACCCCGAAAAAAGTCTTTTTTATCAGTCTCGGGTGTCCCAAAAACACTGTAGACACGGAAGTGATGGCAGGAATATTACTGACTCACGGGTACCATTTGACCTTTGAAATGGAAACCGCAGATGTCGTTGTTGTCAATACTTGTGCTTTCATTCCTGAAGCCCGGGAAGAGGCCGCTCAAACGATAGAAGAAGTTGTGGAATGGAAGCAGGAACGTCCTGAGCATCGCCGCCTGGTAGTGGCAGGATGTCTGGTTCAGTATGACCGATTGGAGCAAAAATACAAAAACGCATATCCCGAAGTAGACCTCTGGTGCGGTGTGGATTGGTTGACACAGCTGCCGGGATTATTGCAGGAAAAAGGCAATGGCGAGGTCTTTGTTTCGGCAGATCCCCACTACCTGTACGATGAAACGACACCGCGGCTTCAGTTTACCGCTGATCATGTGGCGTACCTGAAAATTGCCGATGGATGCAACAATCGTTGTACCTATTGCAGCATTCCGAATATTCGCGGCAATTTGCGGAGCCGTTCCATAGAATCAGTGGTGGCCGAAGCAAAAGTTTTAATCGCCAACGGCGTAAAAGAACTTGTGCTGATTGCTCAGGATATTACTGCATTCGGAGCCGACCGGAATGACGGTTCAAATTTTGCTCAGTTGTTGCGGGCTTTGGATGCCCTGGAAGGCGATTTCAAACTGCGGTTGCTTTATACGCACCCGGCGCATTTTACCGATGAAGCGATTGAAGCCTTTGCCGCAGCGAAACATGTTTACCACTATCTGGACATTCCCCTGCAGCATATCAATGATACGATTCTGAAGCGAATGGGACGCCGTGTTGGCCGTGCTGAAGTGGAAATGGTTCTGGCAAAACTGCGAAAGGCAGTTCCTGACCTGGTATTGCGTACTACTTTTATTACCGGGTTTCCCGGTGAAGATGAGAAGGCATATCAGGAGCTCAAGGAGTTTATTTCTGCATTCAAATTTGAACGTCTGGGGGTTTTTGCGTATTCTCCTGAGCCGAATACTCCGGCCGCAGAATTTCCGGATCAGGTTGCTCTGGACGTTGCGGAGGCGCGTGCTATGGAGCTGATGGAAATTCAAAAAGAAATATCCCGCGCATTTAATGCGACGTGGATTGGCAGAGAAATAGAAGTTCTGATTGACGGAGCCGACGGGAATAGTTTGATCGCCCGCGGTCAGGCGGATGCTCCGGAAATCGATAACGCTGTTCTGATTGAAGACTTATCTGGCGAATTAGAGCCCGGGCAGTGGTGCAGAGTGAGAATTATTGGTGGGGATGAATATGATTTGGAAGCAGAGCTTGTTAAATAGAAAATTTTTATATGTTGAGTTGAAGGGAGGAAGTCATGCAGTTCAATTTGCCCAATAGTTTGACCGTTGCCCGGATTGTGCTGGTTTTTCTCTTTTTGATACTGGCTGCGAATGCCGGGCCGATTGATGCGGAAACGCTGACAACCCGTGATTTGACAGTGCGTGTCGTTGCAGGTATTTTTGCGTTCATTGCCGGTGCAACTGACTTTTTCGACGGCTATCTTGCCCGCCGCTGGAACCAGGTTACGGATTTTGGCAAATTGATGGATCCTCTTGCTGACAAAATTTTTATTACG
>CALGPR010000311.1 GCA_937960425.1 uncultured Lentisphaeria bacterium | reverse complement strand
TTCATAGGATTCCAGCGGGGGATACATTGCCTGGAGTTTCGGCCCTATTTCAACGGCTTCGGCAAGAGACCCCAGCACAAATCCTTTTGCTGCGGTCAGCGTCTCTTTCCACCCCAATCCGATGGCGTGGGCTGCGGTCAGCGCCGCACTGAACGTACATCCTGTGCCGTGGTCGGTATATTCCGCAATATCAACCCGAGGAGAGATCAGTTCATAGATTTTGCCATCGCGGACCGCAATATCCACCGCATATTCTTTGTCTTCGACTGAATGGCCCCCCTTCAGGATGATCATTGCTCGATATTGCTCCGCCATTTCTATCGCTGCCTGGACAAAATCATCAAAGGTTGCAAGTTTCCTCCCAGTCAATAGTTCCGCTTCCGGAATATTGGGCGTGATGATATCCGCGAGCGGGAGGAGTTCTTGTTTCATCACAGAGACTGCATCGTCATCAAGCAGTTTTGCTCCACTGGTCGAAACCATGACTGGATCAACGACAAGGTGAAGCTGACGATGTTTTTTGAGAAAATCTGCTACGGCCAGAATAATTTCACTGTTGCCGAGCATGCCGCATTTTGCGGCAGAGACCGCCAATTTGGCAAAAATTGCAGAAAGTTGCGCTGTTACTGCTGCGGGATCGAGAAGATCTACCCGAGTAACAGCAGTCGGATTCTGGCTGGTGATGGCAGTGATGGCAGTGGTACCGAATACCCCGAAGGCATTGAAGGTTCGCAAATCTGCCTGAATTCCGGCTCCTCCTCCCGAATCGCTGCCGGCAATAGTCAGGGCAACGGGATAAAACTCCTGCTGGTTATTTTTCATCGGAAATTTGTCTTTTCATGGGTTTGGGTTTATATTCTTATTTCAAAATAAGGTACACGCATTCATGGCAAAAACAATCTTACTCCGCAGGTTTTTTATGGCAAAAAACATTCTGAGAATCTTCTTTGCTGCGGCTGTCATGTCCTGTAGTACTTCACTTTATGCAGCCAATTCGATTATGACTGCTGGTGGTATCGAAATTCGCATGGCTGAGCATATTGCCGATAATCATGAAATCATTGAATGGATTCGGATTCTGGATCGTCAGTTGATGCGTTCATTTCGTTCATACCGGAGCGTCAGTGCTCCGGTAATTTCCATTATGCTTGCCGGTGGAGAAACGACCATTTGCGAAGTGGAAGAGCTTTCCGGGGAAGTGTTGATTACGCTGGGTGGGCCGTTCGAACAATGGCGGTATGATCCCCAGGTAATCAGTTCTCTTGCCGCTTTTTTGCAGTTGCCGCGTCTGGGGCTTTCTCCCATCCGGCACCGGGAGGCTTTTCCTCAATGGATTTGTGACGGTATGGTCTTTTTTCAACGGACTCGTCAAGAACGGCGGTCGTTGCTGAATATTCGGGAATTTACCGGGTTACGTGCATTGTTGGCGGAAGATTTGGAAATTGATTTTGCCGCAGCTCCCCGAAACGCAACAGCAGCCGGTGCCATCGGCGGGGCATTTTATGAGCTCCATCAGGAATGTTGCGCATTCCTGATGGATACCTTTTATGACCTTGGTGGGAAAAATGACAACTTGCTGACTGATTATGTGATTTATCTGAGTGAAGGAAATTCTCTTGAGACGGCTTGGGATATGACGTTGGGGCGGGTCATTCTTGAGCGTCATGCATTGATTCAACCTTATTCCGTACTGGAAGCAAATCTTTCTGATAACGAAAAGACAAAATCGTTTCTAATGCGGCAGGCAAACGCTAAAATCTTCACTTCTTATACTCCACTGCCAGCAGCTACCCTGCGTCGTCGGATCGAAGAGGCCGCCAAAGTAGAATATTCTCCAGATCAAAGCGCCGAAACGGTTACCGCAGAACTTGCCGCGTTGCCGCAGC
>CALGPR010000310.1 GCA_937960425.1 uncultured Lentisphaeria bacterium | reverse complement strand
CAATCGCCCCATTACGCTATGACCTTACCGCAAAGATGGTTTCTGGTGGAGTTCTTGTTTCTGGATTGATTGAAACGGTTATTGCTGGCGAATGTGGACGTTGCCTTGTGCCGGTAGAATCCAAAATTGTTAACGATGATGTCTGCCTTTTCTTTGAAAATGTGGAATCCCCGGAACTTGACATCACGGAAGATGTCCGTGAAGAAATGCTTGTGGAATTGCCGATGAACCTGCTGTGCAGCGAAGACTGTGCAGGACTTTGCCAGAAATGTGGAGCGAATCTGAATTTTGAAGAGTGCCATTGCGCAGAAGCTGCTTCGGGAAATATGGCATGGGATGCTCTTGACGGCCTGAAATTTTAGTTTTTTTGATATAGTTACAATGTGATTAGAGAGGATAAAGTATGGGCTGCCAAATCTTCCACCCGGCGCATTTACGGGCGGGATCTGTTCTCCGCATGAAAAAGAATCGCTTATTGATTTTATTAGCCATTACTGTTTTATGTGGAAATTTTGGCTGTGCCAGAGAAAAAACACCAGAAGCAACAACAGCTCCGATAATCAGCGCGGAGCCACCGGAGCCGCAAACGCGCTTCCGTGTCCCGTCCCGAGCACCCTTTTTTGCGCAGCCATTTTTTTCGACAAACCGCACACTTCACGGAAATATTCCGATCTTTGCCAATTCCAACCGTGCAGCGGCGGGGATCCTGGTCGATATCAACAGCCATGAAATTTTGTGGGAAAAAGAGCTTCACAAGCCGGTTCCGATTGCTTCAGTATCCAAGTTAATGACCTGCTATGTTGTTTTTGATAAACTTGAAACCGATCCCACTCGGAGTTTTTCATCGCTGGTAACCGCATCAACTGCCTGTACGCGCGTCGGCAAAGTCAAGGCGAATATCCGACCTGGAGAAAAAATTCCACTGGACGATCTCTTTAAACTTCTGATGCTGCGCAGTGCCAATGATTCTGCAGTATTGATCGCAGAATTTTTTGGAGACGGGGACAGCGACAACTTCATTGAGGACATGAATGAAGCGTGCCAGAAATTGGGGATGAAGGACAGTCATTTCGTCAATCCCAACGGGCTGCCGATCTACGGACGTACTGCAGACG
>CALGPR010000309.1 GCA_937960425.1 uncultured Lentisphaeria bacterium | reverse complement strand
CGCCGCTTGTTGCATATTATGAGTCACAATAACAATCGTAAACCGTTCACGAAGCTCATCCATCAATTCTTCAATTTTCAATGTTGCGACCGGGTCGATTGCACTCGTGGGCTCATCCATCAGCAAAATTTCCGGTTCAGCAGCAATTGCCCGGGCAATGCAGAGCCGTTGCTGCTGTCCGCCCGAAAGTGCAAGCCCGCTGGATTTGAGTTTATCTTTAACTTCCTCCCAGATCGAAGCACCCCGCAATGCCCGTTCCACCCGCTCGGCAATTTCATTTTTGGAAAATTTGAAATGTAACCGAAGCGGGTAAGCAACATTATCGAAAACACTCATGGGAAATGGAGTCGGCTTTTGAAAAATCATCCCAACTTTACGGCGCAATTCCAGGACATCGACCGATGGCGCAAGAATATTTTCCCCATCAATCAACAGTTCTCCTGTCGCATGTTGATCCCGGTATAATTCAAAGATCCGGTTGTAAATGCGCAAATGTGTGGATTTTCCACATCCTGACGGGCCAATCACTGCCGTAATCTTATTTTCTTCAATTCCCAGATTGTTGTCAAAAAGCGCCTGATGCGTCCCGTAAAAAAAGTTCAGATTCTTCGCTTGAATTTTAATTGCCATATTTTTTCTCCCTGAAGAAGATTCGAGTACTCAAATTGATAAGGAAAACCAGCAACGTAACTACCAGTGCCGCGCCCCAGCCTTTTTCATGCATTGCCTGAAAGGGAGAATTCGTCGCGTATTCGGTAATAAGGACCGGCAGGTTTGCCGTCGGATTGGTAAAATACCCGGTCGGCCAATTATCGGCAAAAAGTGCAGTAAAAAGCAGCGGTGCCGTTTCTCCGGAAACACGGGATAATGACAATAGAATTCCTGTCAACAAGCCTTTTCGAGCACTTTTGCAAACCACAGTCAACGTTGTGCGGGTTCTGGTCATCCCTAACGCCAATGCCGATTCCCGCAACGCATAAGGCACCATTGCCAACATATCTTCAGTTGTGCGCATAATGACGGGAAACATGATAATTGCCAACGACACGGAAGCTGCCATCCCAGAAAAATTCCCCGTTGGCGCAACCAGAATGATATACACAAATAACCCGACAAGTACGGACGGCATCCCCATCATCACATTGGCAGAAAACCGTAGTATCGTGGAAATTCTGGTATATTCCTTGTATTCAGAAAGGTAAATTCCCGCACAAACCGCTGGAGGAACCGCAATTATTGCAGCGCCCAGAGTAATCATAATGGTTCCCAGAAGTGCATTGGCAATCCCTCCATGTGGTATTCCGTAAGGTTTGGATGGATTCATAAAAAACTCCGGAGTCAATGACCGGAATCCATAGACAACTACAGAAACAAGAATCCACGCCATCGCCCCTACTGCAATCAAAACCGCAATCATCGAAAAAACCTTTAAGATTCGGTCTTTTAATTTCCGGAAAACAAGACTTTTCTTTTTCATTTTTCCCCCCGCTTTGCGCGAGTTACATGCAGATAATATTGCGCCAGCAATTGAATCCCGAAGCTCATTGCCAAAAGCACCAGTCCCAGAGCAAAAAGTGCACTCTGCTGAAGTCCTCCGGCTTCGGCAAAATTATTTGCCAGCGTAGCTGAAATCGTCGTCGCCGATGAAAAAATATTTGTCGGCATTTCCATCAGATTACCAATCACAAAAAGCACTGCCATTGTCTCCCCCAGCGCACGCCCGAGCCCGATAAAAACGCCTCCCATAATTCCACTGATTCCATAGCGTAACACGATATCTTTAGCGACTTCATATTTTGTACAACCAATCCCGTATGCGGCTTCTCGCAAAACAGCAGGCGTCATCTGGAATACATCCCGCATAATCGCACAGATATAAGGTAAAATCATGATCGATAGAATCAAGCCTGCTGTCAGCAGCCCGAATCCGTTAAATGACGCCGAAAAAAACGGCAATACATCCAAATGCAGCGTTTCCACAAGAAATGGCTGAACATAATTCTGCATCAACGGCACCAGAACAAAAAGCCCCCACATCCCATAGATAATACTGGGAATAGCCGCCAGAAGATCAATTGCATGACTGAGTGTCTCTGCAATGACCGGCCGGGCATCAAGCAAATAGAGCGCCGCAGCGAACGCCAGAACCAAAGCAATTACTAATGCAATTCCCGTTGTAATCAGCGTCCCGGCAATACTGGGCAAAGCTCCATACTGATCGGTTGAGGGATTCCATTCCGTTGAGAAAAGGAAATTGATCCCGAATGTCTGCCACGCACCAGAACTTGCCAGTACCAGTTGCAGGAAGAAACTGAAAAGCAAAATTCCTGCTGCAGCCGCACATCCCAGGCAAACCCACTTGAAAATTGTATCTATTTTACGCATTGCAATCCTTAGAGAACAGTAACTTCGTCACAACAACCCCTATTATTACAGGGATCTTCACTTCTGAAAAACCCTCTTTACTCAGGGTCTGTCCGTTCCTGCCTTTCCGCAATTACCGTATGATTCTTATCCCGTAAAATCAGGTTCCCATCAGAATCAAAATCAAAATCCGCATCCCAGTTCGTCTTTTCACCAAGCCAGTGGATCACTTCAATGTTTCCCCACGGAACAACGCGAACCATGGTAATACCGGCATGAACTTCGCTGCGTTTGCGCTGCACAATACTCTGAAAATGAAAGGTTCGGCCTTTTATCGCTATGTATCGGCTGTTTTCTTCTTCCACTTTACCAATCATAATGTGAGTATGGGCACCGGGATAGGCTTTTTTGCAGCGAAGCCGGACAATTTTTCCCTGCAGGTAATCACTCATTTGAATACCTCGGCTCGAACGAGCTCCACAACAGTTGAAGGAACTGGTACATAATTGAGTTTTTCCGCAGCCTTCGCCCCTTCCGTAAAACACCAGGTAAAATACTTTATCAACTCCGCCCGCATCGCCGGGTCAACGTCTTTGCGCAGCATGACGTATGTCACGCCAGTAATCGGCCAGGAATCAGCACCGGGTTGATCGGTCAAAACCATATAAAACCCCGGCGCACTTTCCCAGTCTGCATTGGCAGTGCTTGCCGTAAAAGACTTCACATCCGGCCGGACATAGGCCCCTGATTGATTCTCCAATTGTACCATAGGCAAAGCAGCTTCAACTGCATAGGTATACTCCGTGTACCCGATCGCGCCTTGAACTTTCGCAACATTGTTACAGACTCCGGGGTTTTTCTGAGCCCCGATTCCAACCGGCCATTTCACAGAAGAACCGCATCCAACGGAAGCCTCCCATTCCGGAGATATTTTGCTGAGGTAATTGGTAAAGATAAAGCTGGTTCCACTGGCATCAGCACGGCGGACAACGCTGATCGCCAGATCCGGCAATTTCAATTCCGGGTTAACTTCCAGGATTTTCGGATCATTCCATTTCGCAATCTTTCCCAGAAAAATTTCAGATAATACTGAACGAGAAAGTTTCAACTCTCCATCTTTGACGCCGGGAATGTTGACGATGATGACTACTCCTCCGGTCAACATGGGAAACTGTTCCACGTTAGCCTCCTGCTGTTCTTCAACCGTCAATGGATTGTCACTCCCGGCAAAATCAACGGTTTTTGCCTTCAACTGATTGAGTCCGGCACCAGATCCAATGCTCTGGTAATTCACGGTAACGGAAGGATTTTGTTCACTGTAAGTGTAGGTCCAGTTCTGATACACCGGCGCAGGGAAACTGGCACCAGCTCCATTGATTGTCACTTTTGTTCTTTCCACAGCAGAATTTGAAGAATTGTCTGAACAACCAACGCCAGCCGTTACACAGGCAACAACAATGGTCATTCCTCTAAGAATTTTTTTCATGATTTTTACTTCTCCTTTTGAATATAAATACTATACCGACACAAAGTAAATTCTGTGTATTGCAGTAGTTAGGAATAGGTTAATGTGCTGAATCAATAGAAGACATCCGCTCATCTTCCGATCTGTTGACCTCTTCCGCGTTGGCAACACTGTTCCGAATCATTTCAATTTCCCTGAGTTCATCCGCATGAATTGCGCTATCCGGCCGGAATATTTCACATTCTGCAACAACAACCAGTTGGCTTTTTTTCAGTGATTTCCGCTCCGTCGAAAAAATCCACCCCAGCACCGGGATATCTTTGAGAACAGGCACACCAACCACATCGCTCACAATCTGATTTTTTTCAATTCCGCCAAGATAAAAACGGTTTCTCCCCTTCCCCAACACGATTTTCTGGCTGGTTTCATAACTATCGGTACGTACTTCTCCCGTTGAGGCATAACCTATCATTTCGGTGGTTTTAACCTGGATTTGCAGAGTTGCCGCCTGTTCAGATATGGATGGAGTCAGATTCAATTCAAATTTAAATTTTTCGTTTTCCGGCCTTACTTCAACACTCTGATTCCCGGCGGTATCATCTCCATCACCGTCAGAATCCGGAATCACTGCCGCATATAAAGTGCCTCCGGATTTTTGCAAAGACCCGGTTGAAGTATTCTGGATCGTCAATTCCCCGGAAGTCAAAATCTCAGCTTTCCCTTTTGAAACAAGAAAATCCAAATATTTTGTATTCCATTTGGGTTCAAAGTTCAAGTAATGTGTATTGACTGTACCATCTGGAGCAACCGGCAACAGGGCGTCAGACAAATTTGCATTATGCGACCAGGTTCCCCCAGTTCGAAAGAGTTTGATTCCATCATTGTTCTTCCATGACTGGAAATCCATTCCCAACATACCATCATTTTCGGCATTCAATTCATAGACGGTACAAGCCACACTTACTTCAGGATGAGGAATGTCATAAACTTTTAACATTGCCTCAATGTGTTTTCGAGAATAAAGAGCGGTATTCAAAAACAAGCAATTTAATTCCTCATCGCATTCCACTTTATCCTTGCCGCCAATCAATTCGACCGTATCATTGGAGACATTCGCCCCTACCAGCTTAATCATTGCCTGTAAATCCCGGGCACTGCGATTAACCGGGAAATAGATATATTTGGGTTGTCCCGAAGAGTTTAAAATTCCGGGTTGGTCAAGCATTGATACTAATTCATCTATTCCCATTCCATTGACATGACTTTGAAAACGATATTCCTCTGCAGAAACCATCAGCGCACCGGTCCCATCTGCAAATTTGATGCATTCGATTCCGGCCGGAACAAAGATTTTTTTTGTTTCTGCCTGATTGTCTTTATTGTATACATTGAAATAATCCGGATTTTCGAGACCGACAGGATTATTGTAATCCACTCGCAGTGTTTGAACCATTTCCCGCAGATAAGGCCGGATGGAATACGGATCAGCATAGTTTAAAATATAAGTTTTTGTAATAATTTTTGGATCATTTGTATCCCGGATAAAATGAACGACTTCTGCATTTTCGTTAATATTGAGGCGAAGTTGTGCCTGAACATGACTCCTGCCATACGCCGGATTTTCATTGCTCGTCGGTTGTTGATTCGCAGTTACCGTACAAATTGCAGAAAAAAATGATACTGCGAGGAGTGAATTTTTCTTCATCTTTCCGTTTTCCCTTTTATCTGTTAACCAGCTCCGCTACAGGGATCAGTTCACCAGAAATTGCGGCAATATCAGTATCCGGATGAATCAGGTCCGCCTTGACAGAGACAAAAAACAAAACCCGTTCTCTCTTCCTTGTTGTTGTGCCGAAAAAGTATTTCAGAATCGGAATTTCACAGAAAAAAGGCACTCCAACTATTTGTTCCACCTCCTGCTGTTGGACGTAATGAGAAAGCAAACGTTCTCCGCCAGTTTCCACTGTTGCTCCTCCACTGACCAAAGAATCTTCATAAAGCTCATTTCCCTGATTATCCCGCTCAACAACATTTCTGATTTTCAACGTATAAGTAAAATTGCAGGTGGCGGTTTGCTGCGCATAATCCTCAACCGTATCCCCGAGCAATCCCGTTTTCTTATCAGGAGTGCCGCAAAGAGCAATTACCGGAGAAGCAAGCTGAAGTTCCAGACTGGAATTTCCGGAAGTTTCAACGGAACTGGCGTAATCATCATCCTTAATGAGATTCTGATATTCAGGAACAAATTTCAAAGTAGCATCGTGACCGTTTATCACAGTCAATGCTGCACTTGTTGCAATTTTTGCTTTACCACTCTGTTGGAGCATTCGAATGAATGAGAAATCGAAAGCAGGCGCAAATAAGAAAAAACCATAAGGGCCCAAAGCATGATCCAATGCCGCCCCTTCCATATAAGAAGCCCCGACATCGAGTAGATTTAATCCCGGCCCATTCTTCCAGGCAAGATAATCCATCCCGAGATCTTTCAAATCACTTTCACGGACTTCATAGATATTGATGGCGATACTGCACTGTGGAATCGGCCGATCAAGCCATGCCAAGTACTTTTTCAGATCGTTATCCTTGTTCAAGGAATCTTTCCAATAAATCAGGTTTGCCACAGGATCATACGCAACTACGGCATCCTGACTGGCTCCTTCAGTTGCATTGGACGAAATTCCTGCTTTAACCATAACTTCCATCATCTTCTCTCCGGAGCGCCAGGCGGGCATATAGACACTGCGGACAATTCCTGTCCCGTCTATTCCGGATCCATCCGGCCCTTTGGGCCCCGGACGGTCAAGTTTGGCTACCATATCATCAATGTACGGCATCAGCGGAATCGGACAGCTGACGACAACATACTGTTTCTTTTCAGCAGAAAAATTGATACGGTCGGCGCTTCCGTTGCTGGCATAACGGCGAATAGCACCAAGGATAAACGGAACAATGTCATTGGCTTTCTGATGTTTCAGTTCGTAAATTTTTGAAACCATATAATTCTGAGCATCATCTTCAACAAAGCGAATTTTTTGAATTTTATCGTCAGGAATATCCAGAAAATTTTCCGCCACGTTTTCTCCGTTCATAGGAAAATTCGATATGGCAACAAGCATGGAAAGAAGCAGATATTTTCCTTCTTTTTTCACTTTATTTCTCCTGTTTGTCATAAGATCGTTTTTGTAGATTAAAAATTTTTCTTGATATTACTATAGAATTTGCCTGTTTTGATTCTGTTAACCGGAGAAAAGTATTACGCAAAACCGGAACAACTTTGTAAAAAACTTGCAAACACCAAAGTATATGTGAAGATACGGCAAAAAGAAAAAGGGAAACAAATAAACTTCTCAGGGTATTTCGGTGTATACAAAAACCGTTCATTGCTGCTGCAGACCCAATGTCTCCAACAGTAATGAACGGTTCAACCCCCAACTCAAGAAATATCCACTCTCTAACTTAATCTCGGAGCAAAGAACATTCGTAAAAGAAAGTTATTTTTACAACGCAAAGACCTGTTACTTCTCCCCACCTCCACTTCTGCAGTTGGAACACTTAAAAAAATATTATGCCTGCAAGTTATCCCTTCTCAAAACAATCACAAACTGAATTGTCTTACTGATATGTAAAGTTTTACATTCGGACACATCCGTAGATATCCCTTTCTTTCTACGTTGATAAAACTGTTATTGTTTTTGAGGGAATCCTGTCATTCGTTCTCAGTTACTTACTCCCCTGGCAGACACTGAAATCAATTGTGAGCCAGATTTGTTACCACCGGGCGATGGTCAGATGCAAGGGGTTCATTCATGACAGAACAGTCGATAACTGTAAATGCCTCCTGCGGATAAAACAGAATAAAATCTATCGCCTGATCCGGCTTGTCTGCCGGATAAGTATTTTCTACCTTGACATCATTGGCAACAGTCCACTTCTGTTCGCGAAATGCATTCATTGTCTTCGAGTCCGGCAGTGAGTTCAAGTCGCCGGCTAAAATCACTGGAACCAGATGATGCTCCCGGATGTAATCGGTAATGGTTTTGACAGCAGCCAGCCGCACATCTTCCAACTCTTCCTCCCAGGGGAAATGGGTGGCAATAAAATAATAAGGCGGCTCAGCGTCAATTTTGTATAACGCTGCAATGCGAGGCTCTTGTCCCTCCGGGACAGAAAGGGTGAAAACTTTCACCAGTTCCGCAGATTCTTTACACAGCATCGCTACTCCGTACTTGCCTCCGTTGTCATACTGAAGTGCCGGAGCAAAAAAAGCTGTCGGCATTCCAGCAGCTTTTCCAATTACTTTGGTCATGTCGACATTGTGGCTGCGGGAAAGGTTCAGGTCCACCTCCTGCATACAGACAACGTCCGGATCAGCCTGAGCAATGACATCGGCAATACGCTGATGATCCACTACCCCATCCATTCCACCGCCGTGATGAATATTGTAAGACATAACCCGTAATGATTGGACTCGTTCGCCATTGCCCTCTGCGGATGAACGGCAACCGGCGAGCAAGACCAACGCTGCAGAGAATCCGATAACAAAACTTTTCATTTTCATACCCTTTCCGGTTTGCAATCGTTTTTTAATACCATATCACCCTACCGGCTTGCAGACAACCGGGAACTTCAGGAAATACGAAAATCTCCAACGGACAAAACGGCAGCATACAAACCTCAGAAAACCGTTTTTTTCTGAGAATCCTCCTTTTTCAACCCGGAGAAAAGCATCTGAAGTTCCCGTTCCCAGTAGCAAGACTGTACTTCCGGCAGTATATTTTCAACATAATATAGAAACGTTTTATATATAATTCGTCAAAAGTGTAATCTTTATCAGTAGTAAACGGATTGGGATGACCAAACCTTCTAAATGGCAGGTAATTACCTTTATGTCGTAATACATATGACATTGCAACGTGAATTATCATTATAATCATTAAAAAAATAGCTGGTAATGAAAAGTT
>CALGPR010000308.1 GCA_937960425.1 uncultured Lentisphaeria bacterium | reverse complement strand
AAGGAGTATAGCACGCCCGCTAATCTATGTCAAGTGAAATAAATCGCTCGTATTTTGTACAAAAAATAATCGCCATTTCCTTTGCATTATCATTACACCAGCTGTTGGTGAGTGGAGGTATTGATTTGGCATTTTTAATAATGATAGTTCAAGAGTTTTCACAAAATCAACAAAAATTTCGACTTGATATTGCCAAAGGAGAATATAGCGTATAAAATAATTGGCAGAAATGATACTGCATATGCAGCGGGCAATAATGTTGTTGCATATACTGCAAAGACTAATTCCGATTCTTCGGATGTTAGTGATCTTGAGGTTTTCTATTACAATGACAGTGAAACCATCAGATTGACCAATGATTCAATTCCAGATTATTCAGTGAGTTTGTTGGACAACGAGCTTTATTGGATAAGTGGCGATTCAATTGCTTGTATTTCTAACGGAAATGTAGAAACTAGATGCACCATTGTATCTGAGTTAAACAGCAATGTTACAAGAATCAAGGCACTTAAAAATTCGGACGGGAAAAAGGCGATTGTTTGGCAGCAAGAATGTGATTCCGAGGGGGTGCGGACGAAAAGTTGGACAAAGCAGAGGCCGCAAGGAGGAAATAGGTATATTGTTCACATACGAAAAAAAAGTCCGCGCCCTGCAATTATATGAGCAAACCCATTCTGTAACTGAGACAATACGCATCCTGGGCTACCCAGAACGAGCAACGCTGTATCGATGGATTTCCGAGAAAGGGCAACCGGAGAAAGTCAGATCGACCAAACGCGGGGAAAATACACCAGATCATCCGCGGCATCCATCGGTTGAGGTAAAACTACAGGTGCTTCACCGTTGCTTTGAACATGGGGAAGATGTAAAATCAGTTTCAGAGGAGATCGGTTACAGCAGAGCCAGCATCTATAACTGGCGTCGAAAGTATCTCCAGAGAGGACTGGTTGCACTCATGAATCCGTCAGATGATCCTCGCGAGGAACTCGTACCCGGAACATTCTCGGCTACAGAGGATATTGCTGAGCTTAAAGCGCAGATGCAGGAAATGCAGATGCAGATTGATATTTTGAAGGAAACAATCAATGTATTAAAAAAAGACCCCGGCATCGATCAGATAGCTCTCCGGAACCAGGAGAAGGCAGCGATTATCGATGCCCTGAAAAATAAGTATTCGCTGCCGGAACTTCTGTCCGCATTACACTGCCCGCGCAGCAGCTATTATTACCAGCAAAAGCGTGCAAAGAAGCAGGATAAATACTGCCATGTCAAAGAGAAAATCAAGAATATTTTTGAATCCAATCATCGCTGTTATGGATATCGGCGAATTTATGCTACGCTGAAAAAAGAGGGCTTGCGGCTATCCGAAAAGGTAATTTGCCGTCTCATGAAGCAAATAGGAGTGCAGGGAGTGAACAGAAAGAAGACAAGCTACAGTTCCTATCAGGGAGAAATCACGCCAGCTGTCCCCAATCTTCTAAAACGGGATTTCCACGCAAATCGTCCCAATGAAAAGTGGCTGACAGATATTACGGAATTTGCAATCCCTGCAGGCAAGGTTTATCTTTCTCCAATCATCGACTGCTTTGATGGCATGCCTGTTTGTTGGAGCATTGGCACCAGCCCGAACGCAGAATTGACAAACGGAATGCTGGACAAAGCGATTTCTCTTCTAAAAGTCGGAGAGCACCCAGTTGTCCATACGGATCGTGGGTGCCACTATCGCTGGCCAGGCTGGATCAGTCGTATGGAAGCAGCGCATTTGCATCGATCCATGTCCAAGAAAGGGTGCTCGCCTGATAATTCAGCCTGTGAAGGTTTCTTTGGGCGAATGAAGAACGAGATGTTTTATGGGGTTTCCTGGCTAAACGTTTCAATAGAGGAGTTCATTCATACAGTCGAAGATTATATGGTTTGGTATCGGGAAAAGCGAATTAAGATATCTCTTGGTGGACTTAGTCCGCTGGAGTATAGACAAAAACTCGGCCTATCGGCATAGTCCAAGATTTTGTCCGCACCCCCCGATGTAAACTTCTATGGCGTAAACTACAATGAAGTCAATAACGCATTTGGAACAGTTGAACCTATTTCGACAGATTCTGGAATCGTTCGCGGTTGGGATGCTT
>CALGPR010000307.1 GCA_937960425.1 uncultured Lentisphaeria bacterium | reverse complement strand
GTAATGTCGTTATCGCGTGCTCCGCGAGTTATTGTGGTATTCGGCCCAACCAGGGCGGCTTCAATCAAATCAACATTTTGGGGCGGAACGTAAAAAATAAAGTCAATCCGGTCGCGGTCATCTGCAGTTGGAATCCAGGAAAGAGTTGCAACGTCTACTTCAGTATTGTTTGCTGGATAGGTAATCCCAGGATATTTGACCGGATCGGGATAGAGGGCACGGTAAGTGTCAACAAAGCCATTTTGTTCCAGAAGAACAGTACAATGCCATAGCATTTCGACCCCGTTATGGTCAAAAAGATCCTTGGAAGCAGCCGTCCAGTCTCGATGAGATGGTTCATTGAAGTCCCCGCCGAGAATTACCAGATCCCCACGGTCGATAAAGGGGGCAGCATCGGCGATAAAACCGGCGATAGCAGTATTGCGGCCGGAGGCAAGATTCATTTCTGTAATGGCACGGATATCTGTAACCGGGCCGCTTTCAAGTTTTTCCCAGGTTTTACCGGAATACCCACGCGGTAGATAGCAGGCATAATCCAGATAATTCAGATGGACCGCATAAACACAAGCAAATTTTCCATTTCCAAGTTCGAGAACTGTGCGAACTCCATAAGGCAGCACTTTGCTGCTTTCTACCGGGAAAGTAGACAAAACGAAACAGTCATTTTCATAGGACCCGGCGCTATAAGACTTCCCACGAGATTCCAGAATTGAAACCAATTCTCCGGCAAGATTACGTTCCTTATTTCCACCTTCATTAATGAGGACAATGGAAGGGTTGATTTCATCAATAATATTGGCGATTGCCGCAACCCCGTTGGGGACTTTGCTGCCGGCAAGCCAGACATTTAATTGCAAAACGCTGATTTCCTGCGCGTAGGATCCCGCGCAGAGTAGAAAGAGAAGGAATAGTGCAAGCCAATGTTTCATTTTTAAGGTCTTTCTAAAATTCTGAGTGATTTACCTCTCCGGAATGGAGAATCCGGGATGAGACAGCTTCATAGCAATTCACCAAAGCTGCATCTGAAATGTAAAATACTGCTTACCGAAATAAATACAAACTTTCGGCTTTGAAAATTTGTGATCAGATCGATATATTGTCGATATGGACATGAACTGGAATTTGCGGGACAATGTTTTTATAGGCGAATCAAAGAAAAGGAAAAGAAATATGGGGTGCTTGCCACGAACAGCCGTTACAGCTTTTTTTATGGGATTGAGTATCTGTTGTGTTGCGGAAATGCCGATTGCGCTGGTACCGCAAGCCCGGTCGATATTGACCGAACCTGCAGAGGGATCTTTTTCATTGGGGACAGATGTTGTCCTGGTGGCGTCGACTCAGGCAGAAAAAAATGTTGCAGAGGTTCTTGCGACTATTTTACAGAAAACAACTGGATGTGCTTTCCCGATTGTTGAGGCTGCTCAGGAAGGTGTTCCCGTGATCCAATTTTTCTGTGATCCGGAAGGCGATCCTTCCGATTTCCGGGAACGAGATCGCTATACGCTGTCTGTTACGAAAGACAGCATTGTGCTTCAGGCAGATTCAGAGCCAGGCCTTTTTTATGCGATGCAGACGTTGCGTCAACTTCTTCCGCCGGAAATTGCCTACGGGCCGCTGACGGGCCCGCGTCCGGATGACGGCTGGGAATTTGAGCATTTGTCACAGGCACGTTATCCGGATGATTTCAAGCCGGTGGAATTACCGGTGACATTGCCGGCTCTTACGATTGACGACAGCCCTGCGTATGACTGGCGTGGCGTGATGCTGGATACGGCACGCCATTTTCACAGTGTCGAGTATATCAAACAACTGTTGGATGTGATGGCATCACAGAAATTCAACGTTTTTCATTGGCATATTGTGGATGATCAGGCGTGGCGACTGGAGTTGAAGTCTTATCCAATCTTGACAGAAAAGGGCAGTTCAGGAAGTTTTTCCGGAGCTCCCGGCGGGTATTATACTCAAGACGATGTCCGGGATGTTATCGCTTATGCCCGGGAACGCCACATTACCGTGGTTCCGGAAATTGATGTCCCCGGCCATTCTTTGACTGTAACGTCTTTGCTTGGGTTGAACTGTTCGGAAGGATCTAATGTTTACTGTATTGGCAATGACGGGAAGTCTCTGGAGTTTCTGGATACGGTTTTTGGGGAAGTGATTGAGTTGTTTCCTTCCAAGTACATTCATGTTGGCGGCGATGAATGCGACAAACGGCATTGGCTTGCCTGCCCCAAATGTCAGGCTTTCATGAAAGAACACAATCTGGCGGATGGTAACGCATTGCAAAGTTATGTGATTGGTCACATGAATGATTTTGTTAAATCCAAAGGCCGCATCATGATTGGCTGGGATGAGATCCTTGACGGAGGGTTAGCAGAAGGGGCAACTGTTATGTCATGGCGTGGAGAAAACGGAGGGATTACCGCTGCCCGGCAGGGATATCCCGTGGTTATGACGCCAAATTCTTATGTCTATCTGGACTATCTCCAGTCCGATCTTGAAGAGCCGCATGGAGGCGCATGGCTGCCGTTGCGGAAATGCTGGTCTTTCCCGGTTACGCCAGTAGAGTTGGAAGCGGAATATCATCAGTATATTCTGGGAGGGCAGGGGAATCTCTGGAATGAGTTCATGCCTTTGGATAATAATGTTTCTTACATGGCAGCTCCCCGCATTTCGGCGATTGCTGAAGCGGTGTGGACAGCATCGAATGATCGTGATTTTGATGAATTTACCAATCGGCTTGCCAGGCAGTTAGAGCGTTATGATGCAATGAAATTTCCGGCGAGATTGCCTCGGGTCAGTTTTGTTTCTGAACAAAATTCTGTGAATGCGATTTTACTGAAGCCGGAATTTGCCGGACTGCCGGTGGTATATACGACGGATGGATCTGAGCCGGATTGGAACTCAAAAGTCTGGGATGGCACTCCAGTGATTCTTGCAGAAGGAGATGTATTGAAGGCGCGGCTGGTTGGCCCGCGTGGCCAGTTGTATCCGATTACGGCCAAACGGTATTTTAAACAAATTGCAACGTTTGATACGTCACTGCCGCTTTATCAAGATTATTCCTGTGATTATGCTATGGATGGGGATCCTGACAGTCGTTTTTGGAGTGCACGAGCTCCGCAGAAAGGAGATTTTTTTACGGCAACGCTGTTTTCCCCACGCGTTGTAAAAACCATTGAAGTTGAAAGCGGTTTTTATCGCGGAGATCGCTTGAGTGACATTATCCGGAATGCAGAACTGGAAGTCTCTGAAGACGGGAAGACGTTTATAAAAGTTGCCGATTTTGATGAAAACGGCAAAGCTGTTGCGCAGTTAAATGCCCGGAATATTCAGGCAATTCGTATTGTTTTTGGTGAAACAAATACGGATACCTGGGTTGCAATTCGGGAAATTACCATGCGGTAGTTGTTGCTCTGGAAAGTAAAGCGGAAGATGGCGAGAGAAAAACGGAGTTCAATGACAGGAAAGGGCGCATTGCCATGGCTGGAAGGAGGGAACGACTTATCCTGGCTTATGATTTTTGTTCATGCAGTATTTGTCCGATGTTGATCGACGGCAAGAAATTGTTGTACTGAATCCTTTGCCGGCATTTGCAAGCGGGATTTGATTGCTTCCTCATCTGAAAAATAAGGCCGGTTAAAAGTAAGGCCCCAAAAAAGTAAGGATTGGTTCTCCGGGCGTTCCGGAAAGCCAATCCTTATTTCCTTTGCTGCATGAGCTCGGCTTAAATGGTTGCCTGCTCGGGAAAACAAAAGACAAAGCAGAGAGTAAATCTTTGGCGTAACCTTTATCAAGAAATGGAGTCGGTTAATTTTTTTTCCACTTGAACGGGCAAAGACAAAGCCAGTTTTTTTGTGCTGTTTTTGTACAGGCAGTGGTGATGAAACAAGGAAAAAAGAAGCGTAATTACTGGAATCAAGGCAAAAAAAATGGGGTGATAGAAGGGACTCGAACCCTCGACCTCCTGGGCCACAACCAGGCGCTCTAACCAACTGAGCTACGATCACCATTTATGAAATGTCTCTACTATACTGCCTGGCAGAGAAAATGCAAATTCAAAAGTGATAAAAAAGTGAAAATCCATACCAGAGACAACTGCATTGGAAGGGGGAAACTCTGGGCGCTTGTTTATCGAATGACAACAATGAATTTAAACTTCTGGAAGATAGGAACTGATGTTTTTATGAGTGAATTGGATAGGATACTGTTGAAAAACAAGAGAAATGGTGCTATCTTCTATATAATTGAATAGAAATGAGGGTCTGGGATAGCCGAAAGATTCGGCTGCCGGAATGGCCATCAAAGAACTTCATGTGAATCGACTCGAGTCAAACAAGGAGTATATCATGTCGAGAAAAGTTATTATCGCCGGCAATTGGAAAATGAACAAGACAGCATCAGAAGGGGTTGCTCTGGTAAAGGCACTTAAAGGTCTTGTTGCTGATGTTGACAACGTTGAAATTGTCGTTTGCCCTCCGTTTACATCCATTGAAGCTGTTGCCAAGGAACTCAAGGGATCCAATATCAAAGTCGGCGCTCAGAATGTGCATTGGAAGGAAAATGGTGCCTACACCGGTGAAATTTCTTGTGCCATGCTGAAGGAAATCGGCATTGATTATGTGATTATCGGCCACAGTGAACGCCGTCAGTATTTTGGCGAAACTGACGAAACCGTAAATCTGCGTGTCAAGGCTGCGTTGGCTGCTGGTTTTAAGGTGATGGTTTGCGTAGGGGAAACTCTGGAAGAACGCGAAGGCGCGAAAACCAACGATGTTCTCAGCACTCAACTTGGCGGAGGCCTTGCCGGACTTACCGCTGCGGATATGGAGAATGTTGTAATCGCTTATGAACCTGTCTGGGCGATTGGAACCGGTAAGACAGCTACCCCGGATATGGCGGAAGAAACACACGCTTTCATTCGTCAGACGGTTGCGAAACTCTTTAATGAAGAGGTTGCTGCAAATGTGCGTATTCAGTATGGTGGCAGTATGAAGCCGGAAAATGCTGCGGAGTTGGTGGCGCAAGCTGATATCGATGGCGGCTTGATTGGTGGCGCTGCCCTGAAGGCAGACAGCTTTGCTGCTCTGGTTAAGAATGCTGCTTCTGTTTCCGGTTGCTGCTGCTGTGGTGGGAGTTGCTGCTGAAGAAGTGAGGTAAAGCTGCCCGGGAGGGGGCGGCTGCTTTTGCGGCTGAATTAAGA
>CALGPR010000306.1 GCA_937960425.1 uncultured Lentisphaeria bacterium | reverse complement strand
GTCAAAGAGATACGGCTGCGGTCAATTTCAGGATTGTCAGCAAGTGTTTTTTCGAGTAAGTCGATAACTGCAGCCATTTCCGGTGTCGGTTCTCCCTGGAATTTTCCACCCCAGTGCCCCCAGCTGCGATTCTGCGGACATTGTGGCGCCAGCACAAAACAGGGGTGTTCGTTTTGCACAAAGGGTTGTGCAAACCAGGCCCCGTGAGTCAATTGGGCGCTGTTGGTATCTCCGCGTTCGCCTGCCCCATGAAGGAAAAACAACAGGGGATACTTTTGCCCTTCTTTTATTTCGGGTTTGAAAATCCGATAAGGAAGCCAGGCGTTTTCGGTTCCATTTGGTAATGATACCGCACTTCCCTCAAAGAATGATTCCGTTGCATACGTTTGCGGCTCCCCTGCATCGGTGGCAATCGGCAGAATGGCGGTTCCAAGAAGAAGTACCAGGCTTAAAGATAAAAATTTTTTCATATAGAGATTCCTTTTCTTGCAATCATAGAACTTTGCTGTTGGAACTTACACCCGGAACAGAAGAATTTCAACGGCGGGCAACTACGAGAATCCATAAATCCTGATATCGGCTTTTTTTCAATGCTTTTGCCGCGGCTGTCAAAGTTGCTCCAGTAGTCAGAACATCGTCAAGCAACAGGACTTTTTTTTCTCTGAAATCTATGTTTTTGCGTAATGCAAATGCTCCAACAAGGTTCTTCAGGCGTTCATTACGTCCGAGTAATGCCTGTTTGTGAACAATTTTCACTCGCTTGATTGCATGAACTACGGGAATGCCGGTGAGTCGGGAGACTTCCTGTGCAAGAAGCTCACTTTGATTATACCCGCGGGTGATGAGTCGCGTAAAATGAAGCGGAACCGGAACGATGACGTCTGGAGGGTCAGGAAATTCCCGCAGTTTATCCGCCAGTAATTTGGCAAAGGCATGGGCAAGGACGACATCGCCGTTTTTCAGGCGCAGCAGTAATTCGCGCACGTAGCCGTCAAAATGGAAAAGTGCACGTGCATCACTCCATGGCCTGTTGCCAATATCGACACATTTTGTGCAAAGGTTCAGAATGCCATCCCGTTCGCCGCCACAGCCGGGACATATTGTGCCAGTAATCCATTCAAATCGGGCACAGCAATCATCACAGAAGCAGTTATCAAATTTCCCATCTCCGGAACGGCATCCCGGGCAGGGGAGATCCAGAAGACGGGCAATTCCATTGTGCCAGAACCAATGCGGGATTCGACAAAAAAAAAGGGCTGCCCGATGGCATCCCTTGAGA
>CALGPR010000305.1 GCA_937960425.1 uncultured Lentisphaeria bacterium | reverse complement strand
TAAACCAGATCTGCTGCTTCTGGTAATGGCTCTCCGTTTTCTGTACATGGCAGTAAATAATCGACATTAACTGTTGGTTCGATTTCCAACCGGGTACGAATAGTCATTGAGCCGCGTAGACAATATTGTCCATCGGTTTTTTTTATGATCGGCTCTTTTTCGGAAATAACAAACGGCGCAAGATACAAATCGTAATAATTCCAGCAAAAAAAACTTCCCACCAGAATGATCAGCAAAAGGAAAATCTGAATGGTTCTTTTATAAATTTTTTTCATTGGCTGCTTCAAGATTATTTAAGATAATTTTTGCCTGTTGATCACCGAGCGGAAAAAAGGGAATACTACTCGGGATAATTTGAAAGGGGATCTGGTTTTCCTGATAAATTTTTTCCAAATTTTCAAGTTCCCACGCATCCTGGCCTTCGATACGGAACACAGTCAAAGGCGTAGTTAATTTTTCTTTTTGCTTTGACAAATCGAGCTCTTCAAACGGCCAAGCTACAGGAATTGTCCCGTCAGCAAGAATCCCGGAAAAATTCGGAGCATCAGGAGCGCCGGCAGCAAGAATCCCCTGTCGAATGTTTGTCCCGGTTCCAGCAAGCCAGATCGGAACGCCGGGTGGAGAGTTTTCCTGGATGGCCTTGAATTGTTCGACGAGAGGGGCAATGTCATTTAAGCCACTACCCGGCATTAATAGAAAAACTTCAATGCCGAGCGGAAGAAGCGGACGAATCAATTCTCGAAACTGGTCTGCTTTGCGATTCGGCGAATAAGGTTCCGAATCAATCAAAGCAATGAGGACTGCTTTGCGCTCAGCAGGAACAATATGTGCCGGTGAGACCTTAAACAGCTCCTGAACGTTAAGTGTTTGATAACCGGCAGCACGGATTTCCCGGCACCCTTGAATATAAATGGCAAGTGCCGGCAATATTGCAGCCAGGACACCGGCAATCAGCGAAATCAGCGCTCCGTCACTGCGGCGGCGAAATGCCAGAAAAATGGTCGGCACCGTACTGCAGAGAACGTAAAACAACATCAGATACGAAATGTCCGGTTGACGTAGGATATAACTGAAAAGACCGGCAATGAGAAAAGTAACGCATCCTCCGATCAGACAGGCTCCCAGGACATTTTTCCGGCCGTTTTTGATGATCGTCCGCGCATTCCAGAGCAGCAGGAATGTTAAAATCCCGAGCCCCGCTGCCGATACATACAGGCCGTATTTCCCGGCGATATGAAGATAGTCGTTAATTAGTGTCGCGTAATGTTCATCCAGCCAGAGCGGTTGAAAATAGGCATGGTAAGCGACTCCCGGCTGAGGCACGCCTGTCCAAGGAGCATCGGCAATCACTCCCATTCCGCCGCGCCATGCCAGGAAGCGATTGCGGATGGACCCTTCAGCCAGGTCGCTGATCGTTTTGATCCGGTCAATCCCATTGGCCGTCAAGGCA
>CALGPR010000304.1 GCA_937960425.1 uncultured Lentisphaeria bacterium | reverse complement strand
CATTGAAATAGAAGTATTTAACATTGTCATAAAATGAAAATTTTTGACAAAAGCATCCGAATCCAAAGGAAACATGGTATGAAAAAGATGATGTCCCTCTTGCTGGCCGCCGCATTTACCGGAGTCGTTTCCGGTGCCACCAATCCGGAAAAAGCCGGAATCTGCTTTCGTTTTGACGACAATCAACCGCCGGAACGATGGCAGAAAATGGCGGAGATTTTTGAAAAACACGGCTATCGCTTCAGCATGGCGATCAATTCGGAGAAAGCCGCGGCGGATCCCGCCTATGCCAAACTTCTTTCCGATATGGCGGCTCGCGGTTACGAGGTCATGGATCACACCCCCGAGCATACCATCATCAAGTTGACCCTTCCGCGAGCAGAGGAGGCAAACGCTCTCGCCAAAGAAGATTATGTCGATTATGTGCACGATCGTACCGTCTTTTTCAAGTTCCGCTTTGACCGCAGTGACCCGGGGAATCGTGAAATGGTACTGTCGTTTGACGGAAACCGCATTCTGAACGGCAAAGAATCCGGATTGAAACAAGATGACATCAGCCGTTATCTGGTTTTCCCGGACGGTTCGATTTACATGATCGCGCCGAATAAAGACGAATTCAAACTTCTAAGCAAACACTGCGAAGACAACGTAAATCTGCCGAAACAGGAAAATGTAAAAACAATTCTGGCAAGCCGAAATGCGTTTCAAATAGACGACCGTGCGTTGGAGCAAATTGCCCGCCGCACGCAGGAACTTCATAAAAAAATGAATCTCCCTGCCCCGAAAACCTTCATCACCCCCGGCGGTTGGGGACTTTTTCCTGCGGCGGAACAAATTCAGCGCGTCTACGGCAGACAATTTCAATATTCCGCGGGCGACGCTTACTACCCCGAATGGGGAAACTGCTTCAGCGGAAACCAGTTGGATCGCTACCGCATGTCTCCATACTGGAACTCTCTTGAAACCAACGATGTAAGCCGGGAGAAAAAATTATTCGCCGATCTTTTGGCGACCAATCACGTCATTCCCGTCATCAGTCACATGTGGCTCCACGGCGTCAACAACAATTTTGAGGAACTATTGCGGCGCAACGATGAATTCCTCGCCTGGGTCAAAGCAAAAAAAATTCCGGTCAAAAACTATGCCGAATGGGCGGAAATTCTTTACAATCCCTCCAAGGATCGCTCCTGGAATTTGTTTCCGCAATTTGATTGCGACCTCAATGAAGATGGTATCCCCGATGGATTCAGTCTTGATAAAAATAGTTCCGTCAAAGATGGCGTTCTGACCGGAAAAGGCGGATTGTTTTACATTCGCAGCTTGGCTGGCTTCACTCAGGGGCGCAATGTGATACGAGTGGAAGGCAAAGCGGTCTCCGGCAAAGCAAAGCTCATTTTGGTCTTTCATTTCTGCCGTGCCAACTCCACGGCATCAAGCAAAGATGTCGGAGTTTCATTTGAATTTCCCTCCGACCGGGAATTCGCTGCCGTGGAAAAATCGATCGAAGTTCCGACCTGGGCGGCGGGCGCGCATGTCACCGGCGTAATGGATGGCGAAGGCTCTGTAAAAAATATCTCCTTTGTGCCGAAAAATGAATAACACCCGATTGAAATATTTTGCAACGCAACGGACTTCGGTATAGAATCCAGCGAAGTTTATTGAAAAAAGAGCGGCCCAGTCCAACACGACCTGCCGTGATTTCAAGCTGGGTCCCAATAACGGAAAAGAATAACAGATAAGGAAATCATTGATATGCCCCTCGCGTCTATTTTTACGAAAGAATCCGCCGGAGCTTCATGCAGCATCCGACCGAACCAATACATTCAAAAAAAAGGATTTTTCATGAAACACATGTCGTATGCAAAATGGGTCGCCGCAGCGCTTCTATTGCCGCTGGCCGGATTTGCGGAACAACTCGCTTTCAGTGGTACAACCGACAAAAATCCGCTTCTCTATAAAACCGGAGAACCGATAAAATTCACGGTCACGCTGGTGGACAAAGAGAAACAAAATCAGCCCGTCACTGGACGAAAATTGGTTTGGGAACGCAAAGGCGACGATGGAAAAACGGAAAAAGGCGAAGGACTCTCCGACCAGCCGCTGGTCGTCACCACCGCAATCAGCAAGCCCGGCTTTGTCCGCCTGACCGTCAAGGTGTTGGATGAAAAAGGTGACGTGGTAAAGCAGAAAAATGCTTTTTTTGACGGCGGCGCCGGTGCCGATGTCAACAAGATTGAAGCTTATCCGGCCCCGGCCGATTTCAATCAATTCTGGGACGGCGAAGTCAAAAAACTTCTCGCTACCCCTTATGAAGTGAAGCTCACTCCGATAAAATGGTCGCAGCCGGATAAAGTTAAAGTTTTCAAATTTTCCATCACAACATTTGCCGGAGAACGGCCCGCCACCGGCTTGATCGGTTATCCGGTCAATACAAAACCCAAATCCCTCGGACTTTGGATCAGCACCATCGGTTACGGATTTGGCCGCTACTGGGTCACAAATGATCTGATTGTGAAAGGCAATATCTTTTTGACTCTGGCCCGGCAGGGAGAAGACCCGCTCAACGATGAATCCTATTATGAGAATTTAAAGAATAACGAGATGAAACAATTCTGTTTCCGCCACAACGACGATAAATATCAGAATGATTTTTACAAAATGCTCATCCGTGATCTCCGCGCTCTTCAGTACGCCAAAACCCTGCCGGAGTGGAACGGCAGAGATCTTACCGTTTCCGGCGGTTCCATGGGGGGATTTCAGGCGATTGCACTTGCGGCTCTCGATCCGGCCGTCACTCGCTGTTTTGCACATATTCCGTGGGTGGCTGACATTGCCGGAGCGGCAAAATTCAACCGCATGGGCGGCTGGCGTCCCTCGTTCACGGAAACCCTCGGCTATTTTGACACGGCCAATCTGGCGAGCCGCGTGCAGTGTCCGACCGAAGTTTCCATCGGGCTGGGAGACTACGTCTGCCCGCCCTCCGGTCAAATGATTCTCTTTCGCAATCTCGCCGGAAAAAAGAAGCTCAAAGCACATCAGAATTTCGGGCACGGCGCTCCATATGGAGTGAATACCGCCTCCTATGAATTTGAAAATGAAATTCGTTAAGCAGTGTCGCCAAAATAGAAACCGTTAAAATGTCGGGATTGCGGCTGAATACTGCGAAAGACAAGTTCCAGGCAATACGAGTATTGACAATGATTTTGGCTTTACTGCAACCGCCGCAAGACCACATTTTTTAACATTAAATATTTTTGCAACAATGCTTAAACTCAAAAAGGCGATTCATCATCTGCAAGCTGCCCCGCTGTCGGGAGCCGTCTTATGCTGAACATCCTTGCGATCGAGGCAAAAATGCCAAGCTTCAAGGAAATTATGCAAAAGAAAATCTCGTAGAGCGGCCCAACGGAACTGCCGGTCGTTGAGTGCAAAAATTATTCTCTCAACGAATTCCGGCAGGAGTTTCACGCACAAGCAAAATCTCATCCGGCGCGAATTATCTACAATGTTTCACCTTAGGAGCGGAAGGAAGTTTGATTTTGGTGAAGACGCTATTTAAAATCTCGGTTCTCGGGTGCCAGCATGGCAAAGCAGACGGTTGATTCATCTGCAAAAATAGGAGAGCGTACCATTTCCAAATTCAACGGCAATTGTCGTTATGAAGTGTATTCAATGCCGAAGCGATTCGTGTATTCTTTGATTTCGACAACAACGATCTGATACGTTTTTCATCATGATAAATCGCAAATTTGGCATTCTTACTGTGATTGCGCGGCCTTGCGCGCATCTGGCTAAACTTGTGAGCCAGCCATTCGCAAAAATATCACAATGGTGCACACCTGTCCTAACAAACTTTTGAAGGGGTGAAAAAAGTGGAGCCAACTTGTCC
>CALGPR010000303.1 GCA_937960425.1 uncultured Lentisphaeria bacterium | reverse complement strand
AAATATATTTTATTATATTGAGAAAGTAATTCCAAAGAATAATACTACAAGGCTATCCTCTTTCCTTGCGTCAGGACAAATGTGAATTGAGAATAGCATCGCGAACTGTTTCATCTGTTAAAACAATTAAAGCTGTTGCCGCCATTGTTTTGGCAATTTTCCGCACTGCCTGCCATGCCTCAGGGGAAATGGAATTGTCACGGAAAAGTTCTGAGTGCAAACCGAAACACTGTCCTTCCTGCAATACATTGAAAAAGAAGTTTGCTCCCGGAACCACTTGAGTAACATCGGCAAAATCTGTCGAAACATGATTGGTCAATTCTTCCGGATGCAACCCGAATTCTTTGGCTTCTTCAATATAAACCTTTTCCAGAGCAGGATTCCGGCGGTTAGCAGCGTATGGATTTCGCCGCCGCTGCAATTCAAAGGTACATCCCGTCATCAACGCCGCCCCTTTGACAATGTCTGCAAAACGCTTTTCCATTTCTTTGTGTCTGGCATTATCCAATGAGCGCACGTAAAAAAATGCACCAGTACGATCCGGGATAATATTTGCTGCAATTCCCCCTTCGGTAATGATCCCGTGAACCCTATCCCCCGCAGCAAACTGTTGGCGCCAGGCAGCCAGACCGGCAAACAGCAAATTCACCGCGTCCAATGCGTTAATTCCCAATTCCGGAGACGCTGCCGCATGACTGGCTTGCCCATGAAAAACAACATCGTAACGACTGACTGCCATATTTCCCGGATCAATCCCATCCTGAGAAAACGGATGGCAAATCAGCACGGCCGCCAACCCGTCAAAGGCATGTTCCGCGATCATATCAATTTTTCCGCCAAGCTCTTCCTCCGCTGGCGTTCCGAAAAGTTTCACTGTCCCAGCAATACCATGGGTTTTCATCACTTCCCGCACTGCAGTCGCAGCCAATAACGCCGCTGTCATAATCAAATGATGCCCACAGGCATGGCCTATTACCGGCAACGCGTCATATTCACTGCATATTCCAACTGACGGCCCTTCTCCATTGGAATATTCAGCACAATAAGCTGTCTCCAAATTACAGAAAGGAGTCGTTACATTCCAACCATCTTCACGCAGCTGTCCCGTCTGCCGTGAACAGGCAAAGTGTTCTTCATGCCCCGTTTCCGGATGCTCATAAACAGCACGGCCGATTGCTTCCATTCGAGCACTGGCCTGTTCCACTGCGTCCGATATTTCTTTATGGTACTTCATCATATTGAATCAAATCCAAATTCAGATTGTTCAGGAATACCCAAATTATCAACCGCGTCATCTTCGGTGTCTTCTCGAACATCCGAAGCCGCAGGTGTAGAATCTGCTGCGACATGGTCAACAAGCAATGTTTTCTCTGTTTCTGATGTCCCCGCTCCAGTATTTTCCATCAAATCGTTTTCTGTAACTTCCGAAGAAGTATCAGATTTTTCAATCAATTCATCCGCGTCCAGATATCGTTTAAAGGTAATCTTGCTGACATCTGATCCCAGTAAAATGCCGCGTACTTTCGGAGATCGCAATGGCAATTTATTGAGGTTTACCTCAGTTACTTTATCCAGAAGTCGGCGTGGCTCAATAAATTCATAAATAGCATCCACTCGCGGCGTCAACAACTCCAATCGGCAGCCTTCAGGACAAATCCGATATTCTTTTTCCTTGATAAACTGGTCGATTACAAC